>MTMT01000079.1 GCA_002010195.1 Archaeoglobus sp. JdFR-32 | reverse complement strand
TATCTGCAAAGAACCTTTCTATCTCCAAAGATTCAGCTAAACCGAGAAGGAATGGACGATAACCAACATCGTGAACTTTTCCGGTGATTAGAATTCTCTTTTTCATTATTATATTCCCTCCAGAATCGTTTTTAAAGTTTTCTCTGTTATGTTAGCGTACAGCAGTGAGAGTTTGTTGCTGAGGTCTGCGAGCTTTTCCGTGGTTCCCCGGGGGTAACCTTACGCTCTTCCATAGCAGAACGCCTTTATGTGTGATTCCCACTCACTTCATCTATCGAGCCTTTCCACCGAGATTGTGTGCCCTCTATATGCCTCTGGTACCTCACCTGTGCCATGTAAAGCGTCGTAGATTTTTTAAACTTGGTTTGAAAATCTTCACGAGATACCCCAAGCTACCCTACCGGTATGACCTCCCATCATCGCTTTGCGCTCAGCTCAGCCATACCTACAGGTAGCTTTCCAAACTCCTCCTCGAAACCCCTATGTATTTTGCAACGACCTCTATGAACAACCCCTTCTGCACATCAAATGAAAGAGAGAAAACATCAAAAGCCTCTTTTAGCTCTAACTCCTTTAAAATCAATCTGATCTGTGNTTGGGTTATTTTTATACCCTTTCTCTCAAAATCCGACCTCATCTTGGACAGAATATTCGCAAAAAANCCCATTCTTTTTGCCCTTAGAGATGATGTATTCTTAACTTTCCCGCAACATCTACAGTACGGGTGTTTTCTAATCAGCTTGTTATCTGAGGGTAACCAATCTTTGTCTATTTCCTCATGTGTGCAAGCCATTAATCTGGAGTATATCGGAGGAATAAAAAACTTTTTATTGTATTCTTGTTTTGGCTTATCGCTCAACCNTTATAGCCTTGTTCCGTCAATTTTAAAAACAATAAAGCCATTCAACTCATGTGAATGAGGATGTTGATGGCATCATTGCAAAGCATAGCTATATAATTCTCACCGCTCTGTTCATCTCCACTCTGTTTAACTACCTCTATCAGGTTCTCATGGGTAACTTTCTATCGAACTCTGATTACGGAATACTCGGGGTATCTCTGTCAATATTTTATATAGCGGTTATACTAACTCAAAGTACTTTTTCACAATCCTCTGCGAGACTTATCTCTGCAGATCCATTTAATACGGGTGTTTATTTTAAAACAACAATCTTGGGAAATTTCTTGGTTGGTGTAGCTGTTTCTTTGGCGATATTCTTGTACTCTCTGTCTTCTGAGGTTTACTTTCTACCCCTTTCCATGGTTGCAATTCTCNTACTGATCACATCTTTCGTGAACTCCATTACCGCTCTCCATAGGGGTCACAAAAGATTCGAGAATTTAGCAATCGCAAATGTTTTAGGCTCATCGGTGAAACTTGTTTCTGCGTTGCTTCTCGTTTTCTTGGGTTTTGGTGTTTTGGGAGCGTTAGCATCATTTATTATCTCCTTGGTTTTGGTGATAGCGTATCTATTCACAAAAACCCTTAAAATAGATCTCGGGAATTCCAAGGGCTGGAGTTTCAGCATGCTCAAGGAAACCATCCCTGTATCGATCGTTTTTCTCGGGCTGGCATTTCTCGTTAACGGTAGCATAGTTCTGTTCAGGTACTTTGAGGGAAGTGATGTTACCGCTGGTAGCTTTAACGCAGCACTTACGGTCTCGAGAGGCACTTACTTTTTCTCAACCGCTTTGATAACTGTGCTCTTCCCGTATTTAGCATCTGAAAAGTCGAAAGAGTACTTCTCCTTCCAGTCACTTAAGTATGNCTTCCTGTTTGTTTTTCCGTTAAGCATATCAATGCTCTCTAATCCGGGGATGTGGCTGAATTTGTTTTTCTCTACCAAGTATCTAAATGCTGACTACTTTCTTATTTTCCTAAGCATATCGGTGGGCTTGCTTTCCATTGCAAATGTCCTTGCATCCAATCTGATAGCTATGGAGAGATTCTCTGCATCTTCCCTGTCCCTCTTGATTTCTTCAGCTGTATTCATTGTACTAACCTTGCTCACACGAAACATTCTGGAATCTCTTCTTGTGACGTCTTTAGTTGTGTTTTTGATCCTGTTCGTGTATTATCTGAGAAGTTTTTACTTCAAGTTCTCATTTTACTATTCTTCTCGAATCGTTCTGAGCTATCTTGCTTTTGGGCTAATCACGCACTACCTACCATTGATTTCGAGATTTTACAGTTTGGTTGAGATCGTGCTAAGTTTTGCGATTTATTTTGTGTTGATATCTGTTTTGAGGCTGTTTGATGAGAGGGATGTCTTAACGATTCTATCCCCGTTTCCGGAAAGGCTTACGAAAATAACTGCAAACATCATAAGGATGTTCAACTCACTTCTTTGAAATTAATTTTGAGTCATTCTTCTTGTGGAGGATCGGTTGAACTAACGAACCTATCTCTTATCGGTTTCAGGCTCACCAGTATCNCGAGAGCAAAAAACACCACATCCAAGTACGGGAAGAACTTCAGAAGTTCTTGGGTGTAGTGCGTGAACAGCGAAAGAACTCCAAGTCCAATCGCAATTCTCGGATGCTGGTGGGTGTTTTTGTGCCCTCTCTCCTCCAGCAGATACTCGACAACAAGGTTTCCAACCCCTACAACAAGAAGGAAATAGGACAGGATGGCGATGGAGTTTGCCTTGGCTTCATCGTCAAACGCGAGAGTTATGGCGGAGAGGATTAGAAGCACTATCGCAAAAAACACAAATCTCTGACCAACACTGAGCTTCAGGAATTCCCTGTAGATTTCTCTGCGGTATCTATACGAGATACACACTCCGAACACAAGCATGATAAAGGTTACGATTGAATTTACTCCCGGTGGAACGAAATAGCCCCTCTCGTAGCTCCATTCATCTGATTTTATTGCTATGGTGTAAATCCCGGGAGATATGAAGTATCTGCTTGGGATCTCTATCTCAAGGGAGTTCAGCTTACCCTCTGAAAATTTTGTGGACGCAACGGACTTTGACTTGCTGAACACACTCCATCCGAAGTACCGTAGGGTGGTGGTGTAGGTGACGGAATCCAAGTCAGTCTTCGAGAATATCTTCAGTTCCGACTTAAATCCGGAATCGGAGCTCAACTCTTTAACGAACAGGTATGCAATGTACTTCTCTCCATCAAATCTGTAGTCGGGTTTCAGGATTCTAACCTTCGAGCTTTTTATTTTCACCTCTCCGATCCCGAAAAATTGCAGCTCCACCCTGCTATCTAAATCGGATGGATTGTGAAGGAGCACCTTCTGGCTTTTTAGGTCCACTGCCCCTGTATACCTCGAACCATAGACGACAAATCCCTTGCAGGTTAGATTTCCCTTCAAGTCAAGATTCAGAATTATCTCAGCAAAGTCGTACTTATCAACTGGAATTTCTGCGTAAACCCTTCTGTAACCATTAACTGAGAATGTTTGGGATTTGATTTCCTCATCTTTTGCGTTGTCAGCTTGGAATTTTAGCTCCAAGGTCTCTGAAGCTTGAGAAGGAGAGAGGAATGAAAAACTAAGTAGTGCTAAGACTATCGCAACAGCTAAGGATTTCATCCTCATCATCTCCCAATCCGTCACGCATACTTTAAGAGTTTTTCCATCCGATACCGTTGAGTTGAGAAAGCAGAATTGAGAAAAATGTAAAAAGCATCAGGTTCAATGAATTGTCGAATGCATGTGCTATGCGTTTCGCCGTATTTCCATCCGAAAGTGGGTGGGATGGAGAGATATGCTTACGAGATCTGTAGAAGACTCTCTCGAGACAATGAGGTCACCGTTGTGACATCCGGTAGCGGATTCAACGAGGAGAAAATTGATGGGATGCGGGTTGTTAGGGTACCGGTGGATGTAAGGGTGTCCAACACACCCGTTTCGTTCAGATTACCTCTGAGAATCAGAAGATATGTTGAAATGTGCGATGTTGTATACGCTCACACTCCCGTACCATTCTACGCGGATGTTTCTATTTTGGTATCTGAGCTATTATTCAAAAAACCATCTCTCTTGGTTTACCATTCTGGAGAGGTTCGGGGGGATGGCTTTGTGGGTGTGTTGGCGAAAGCTTACAGAATATGGGAGGAGGGGATGGTTCGAAGGGCTACAGCTGTTGTGGGGGTTTCAGAGTTTGTGAAGGAGAGGATAAATGCGGATGAGGTCGTTACTCCGGGTGTTGACAGCGACATCTACAGACCCGGATCCAAGGACAGGGCGAAGAAAATACTTTTCGTAGGGCAGTTGAGAAGGGGGCATGAGTGGAAGGGGCTCGATTTACTCCTGAAATCGATCTCGAATATTGTTGAGGTGTTGGATACGAAAATCAGTCTTACTGTTGTGGGCGGCGGAGATCTGAGGGAGCACTATCGGAGGATGGCGGAGAAGTTGAAATTGGATGTGGAGTTCAAGGGATGGGTAGATGAAAGAGAGCTGATCGGTGAGTATTCCTCATCGAGGCTACTTGTTCTGCCATCGAAATCTGATCAGGAAAGCTTTGGGATGGTTCTGCTCGAGGCAAACGCTTGTGGGACTGGTGTTGTTGGAACCAAGGTGGGAGGAATACCCAACTACATTCGAGATGGAAAAAACGGTTATCTAAGCGATCCGAATGAAAATTCTCTCTCAGAAAAAATCCTGATTGGATTGGACAATTACAAAAAAATCGGTAGGGTTGGTTTGAGAATATCGAGAAAATACAGCTGGGACAGATCTGCCAGAAAAACTGAGAAGTTACTTGAGAGCATTTAGACTTTGATTTTGAATCAATTGTCTGTCAATAGGTCAATCTTGGCGGTCACTCCTCAACTTTTTCACCATATACCCTCCCTTTTTCCTGTATCCGTGTTTTCTGTAGTAGTCTCTTGCTCCAACTCCGCTAATTACAGCAACTCTATCGTATTCCTCCTTTGCGATTTCCTCGGCTTGTTTGAGCAGTAGCTCTCCGATGCCCCTGTGCTGTATTGCATTTATATCTCTCTCACCGAATGGCAGAGATACACCATATACATGGAGTTCTCTAATCAGGGCGTGATTCTCTATCTCTCTAATCCACGGCTCTCCAAACCTTAGCCTTATGAATCCAGCAAGCACATCCATCTCTGGATTCTCGTAGGAGATGAAAAATTCAACGCCGTTTGAGGCTTTGTATCTTCTAACCATAACCTCTGATTCGGACAGAATCCTGTCGATATTTGAAGTCGACAGCCTGTGCCCTATCTCTCTGCACCTTATACACCTGCATTTCCACCCCTTCTCAGCCATTTTTTTGTGCACTATCTGCCTAAGATTTCCCTTGTCGAGTCCTATAGCGTACTTCACTGGTATGTCTCTCTGGATTCTCTGGACTCTGACCCACACGGGAAAGTCCTTCTTAGCCATGGATATCAAATTTGCGGTTTCCTCCGTTGTGTACGGTTTGTACTCTCCTCTTTTGTACATTTCGTACAGCTCAGTCCCCTCAACAACGAGTGTTGGGTAAATCTTCAGGTAGTCCGGCTTGAAGTCATCACTCTCGAATATCTCTCTGAACATCTTCAGATCCCTTCTGAAATCTGAGCTCGGAAGACCCGGCATTATGTGGTATCCGACCTTAAATGCGGAGTCTCTCAGGAGCTTGGTAGCCATCTTTACATCTTTCACTCCGTGTCCCCTCTTAATTTTCTCGAGAACATCATCGTATATGCTCTGAACCCCCAACTCAACCTTTGTGCCACCGTATCTCAGCATCTCGGTGATCTCCTCTTTGCGGGAGTAGTCGGGTCTTGTCTCGAAAGTCATTCCTATGCATCTTGCCTTAGCCCTCTCATTCAGTCGCTTGGCATTCTCTATCGAGTATGAGATGCTTTTTCTACTGTTGAATGAGTTTAAGGCGTTGTATATTCCCAGAATGAATTTGTCTCTGTTGTTCTTGTCTCTTGCGGGAAATGTTCCCCCCATGACGATTATCTCAACCTTGTCGGTGGAGTGTCCCATGTCTCTCAGCTCTGATAGCCTTGCAATTACCTGCCTGAATGGATCGTAGTTATGCTGAATCCCCCTCATTGCTGCAGGCTCTTTTCCGATGTAGCTCTGGGGCGTATCTTTTCCTCCGGGACAGGGAACACACCTTCCGTGAGGACATGGCATTGGTGAGGACATAACCGATACAACTGCAACTCCGGAAATCGTTCTGACGGGCTTGAGTTTCAGGACTTTAATGGCGTTCTCAACCCTCTCAATTCCGTCGTGGTCGAACTCCTCCAAAATAACTCTGTAGATGTCAGGGTTGGATGGAAGTTTTGATAGCCTGTATTTTCGGGAAATCCTCTTTTTAGCTGTTTCCAGATCCCTCTTTGTGAGATTGTGCTCGATCAGTTCTAAGGCTATCTCCCTACAAGCCTCCCTGTAAGCTTCCTCACGGGCTTTCTTATACCTGTCGTTTTCCGCCCTGCTTGAATCCATCTCCACACATCTCGGATTAATGAGAAGTTAAATTTTTGCCATGCGTTTAAGATGTGATGTGAAATCTAATCTGGGCAGTACTTCTCTCTCACATAACCGAGGATACCTTTTAGCGTATTCCCGATAAAGTAGTCCTCTCTTGGCTTCATATCTCCATCAAGATGCTCGTATCTTGCGAAGATCTTGTCAATCTTCATTAGTTGGTCTCTGCATGCCTCCAAGACTTTTTTCTCCTCTCCGTTTTCAAACCCCTTCTCGCATGCAACATCCCTTACGACATCAACCCATGTATCGAGTTGTTCAAGGGCTATTTTCGCAATCTCACCGCTATCATCTTCGTATCCAAAGTGTCCAAAACAGACCGTTTTGTTCTTGAAATCCAGCAGTTTCTCTATGGACTCTCTTGCGATCTCGTATACGAATTTTGGCGGGGTTGCGGGCCTCATGTAGAAGTCCTTCACTTTCAGGTATTGGTGAACTCCAAGAGCCTCTCCCGCAAATAGGAACTTATCGAAAACATAGCTCTGGTGATGTACGGCATGTCCCGGTGTTTTTATGACTTCTATTACATCTCCCTCGAACTCAATGCCTCCTCTTAGAATCTTATCTTCAGGAATTGGTTTAATCTCTCCGTAAACATAGGCAAGATCACCGAGCACAGATATGCTACCCTTCCACAATTTTTCAGGGTTTATTAGATGAGCTTCACCTTTTTCGTGAACGACAACCTTTGCCTCTGGATGGTGCTCAAGAAAGTCTCCGAGCCCTCCCGCGTGGTCAATGTGTATGTGAGTCAGTAGGATAAACTCAACCCTCTTTATCTCTAAGTATTCGAGAGCCTCGATCAATTTCTTTATCGATGAAGATGTGCCAACATCCACCAAAAAAGCCCTATTACCGCTTTTGAAAACCCATGTTGAGATAAATTTTCTGAAGCCCTCTTTGTTCTGAGGAAGGTCTACCAAGTACAGTTCATCTGTTAGCTCGAGAATCTTCATAGGCTAAATTTAAATTAGGGTGTATAAACTCTTTTTCATCGCTATTGATAATTTGGTGAAAATTAATCAATCTCTCGATACATTTTTTCTGTTAGGAATTCTTGAATTCTTTGTGGAGAAATTTAGCTGGGACGACATCAAAGATTTTGAAAGCCCCGAAAGCAGATTTAAAGATAAAAGCAAGGGTAATAGTAGTAATAATGGAAGTAGGAGGCTTAAAACTATCTCGTTCCTCGTTGCAATCTCTCTCCTCGGAATTATTGCTGGTACCGGAAGCTTAATTCACTCGTTTGGTAAGGTTAGCTTGTCCGCAAACGCAAAGGGAAAGCTTGTGAAGGTTAACGGTATGGATTGTTGCATCGAAGTTCAAATGGAGGATAGCGATTCCGATGGTTTTCCGGATTTTGGTATTTTAAGGGTGACTAATGAGGGTGATTTCTCGTTCAGAGGTAGGGTAGTTGATCTATCGGTCAGAAAGGGTGATGAAGTCTACCTCACGAATCTAACAGGTAACGGGATATGGTATTTCTATTCCGATGAGGACTACAACGGAGAGGTCACACCCTCGGATATTCTGGTCGGGAAGGTAAAGATCGAACAAGGCTCATCATCCCTCGAAAGAGATGTATTTGTGGTTTCAGCGAACGGAGAGAAGGAACTGAGAATCAGAATGTATTACGCTCCGTATGCGGAAGAAGGTGAGTACAAAATAGAGTTCGAAATTATAACACTGTACGAGTGAGCAACTCTGTGTTGGTCGTATTGTTTATCCGTTTGCTTGTTTTATCCTTTCGTCCGGTCGATAACACCCTATTCAACCTCTATGTCGAGGGGATGCCAGCATGCAAAGCTGTGAAAGTCATCTCCTTCCAGTTCGGGTTCGGACTCTTTGCACTTATCATCCGCGAATGGGCATCTCGGATTGTACCTACAACCGGACGGGAGATCAATGGGATTTGATACATCCCCCCTTATGTCCACCTTTAAGTCCCTTTTGTCAAAACTCGGAACCGCTGACAAGAGTGCAGCGGTGTACGGATGCTTTGGATGGTGGATCACATCATCCACATCTCCTATCTCAACTATTCTCCCGAGGTACATCACCGCTATTCTCTCCCCGACCAGCTTGGCAACGCTGAGGTCATGTGTTATGAAAAGCATGCTGAGGTTGTACTCTTCCTTGAAAGAGAGCAATAGGTTAAGGATGGCAGCCCTCAAGGATACATCGATCATCGAAACAGCCTCATCAGCAACGATGAATTCCGGATTGAGAACCATGGCTCTTGCTATTGCAACTCTCTGCCTCTGCCCACCACTCAGCTGATACGGCAATCGGTTAAAGAACTGCTCTCCAGGAACGAGACCGACTCTCTCCAGCATCTCGATAGCCATTTTTCTCGCGGTGTCGTTGTCCGCTATGTCGTGGATTAGGAGAGGGTCGGTTATGTGCTCCCCAATTTTCATTCTTGGATTTAAAGAGGCGTATGGATCCTGAAATATGATTTGAATTGATCGATATATCTCCTTTCTTCTATCTTTCGGAAGCTTGGAGACATCCTCACCTTTGAAGTATATTTTTCCGTCTGTTGGCTCCTCAAGACCGGTTATCAATCTACCAACAGTGGTCTTTCCACAACCGCTTTCCCCAACGAGGGACAGTATCTCGCCTTTCTTTACACCGAAGCTCACTCCATCAACCGCCTTGATAAACTTCAACTCCTTCGAGAGTAGCACCTCTATGAAAGATTTCTGTACCGGAAAGTACTTTTTCAGGTTCTCAACTCTTAGAATCTCCATATTTACACCTCGTAAAGCCAACATTTGACGAATCTTCCGTTAACCGTTGCATCTGTGGGTTCTCTCTCCTTGCAAACATCCATCGCTTTGGGACACCTTGGATGGAACTTGCAACCTCTCGGCGGGTTAACTAAATCCGGTGGCAAGCCGGGCATCGTTTTAATCTTCCTATCAAGCCATAGATCCGGAACGGAATCAAGTAAACCTTTTGTGTACGGATGCAAAGGCTCATTCACGAGCTTGGACGACTCACCCATCTCGACAATCCATCCCGCATACATTATCACTATCCTGTCACTCTTCTCCGATGCCAAGGAGAAGTCGTGGGTGATCAGTATGATTGATCTCCCCTCTGATGTCATGCCCTTCAGGATATTCATGATTTTTTCTTGAACTATGACATCGAGGGCGGTTGTCGGCTCGTCGGCAATCAGTAAAGTCGGGTTCAGGGCTATGGCAAGGGCTATCATCACCCTCTGCCTCTGCCCACCGCTCAGCTGATGGGGGTAGTAATTCACTCTGTTTCTTGGCAAGCCAACACTTTCGAGGAGCTCTTCTGCTTTCTCAAGAGCGGATCTCTTATCCACTTCTTCGTGCATCTGGATGGTCTCGATTATCTGATCTCCAATCTTCTCTAAGGGATCGAGGCTCGTCATTGGGTCTTGAAAGACCATGCCTATTTCCTTGCCTCTAACTCTCCTCATCTCCTCCTCACTTAGCTTGAGCAGGTCTCTTCCTCTGAACAAGATCTCTCCTTCAACTATCTCACCGGGGGGGCTTATAAGTCTCATTATAGAGAAAGCAAGGGTTGACTTCCCGCATCCACTCTCACCAACTATGCCTACGAACTCCTTCTCCTCTATTTTGAGGCTGACTCTATCTACCGCTTTTATGGTTCCTCTTCTCGAGTGGTAGTGTGTGCTGAGGTTTTTAATATCGAGAACCATCATCTTTCCCTCCCCGGTGCGTACAGTTCGCTCAAACCTTCTCCTATCAGGGCAAATCCGAGGGCAAGTATCATAACCATTGCGCCCGGAAAAGTGATCATCCACCAGTAGCCAGATGGAAGGTATGGTCTTCCGGAGCTCAAGTCAAATCCCCAGTCTGGTGTTGGGGCGGAGACGATGAAACCGAGGAAGCTCAATCCCGCTTCCGTCAGAATCGCATCCGCGATGCTCAGTGAGAACACGACTATCACTGTTGTAACAAGGTTCGGGAAGATGTATTTTCTCATTATCCTCAGGTTACCCGCTCCAGAAGCTCTCGCAGCCTCGACAAACAACCTTGATTTCAGGGAGAGAGTTTGCCCTCTCGTCATCCTGAAGTATGTCGGAACATAGACAACTGAAATGGCGATCACCGCATTGAAAACACTCGGTCCGAGAACCGCAGCAATTGCAATTGCAAGAATCAGGCTCGGGAATGCGTACATGCTGTCCATTATCATTGAGATGGCTCTGTCGAGTTTACCTCCGAAATATCCCGAAATTAAACCTATTGGAACTCCAATAGCCATCGACACAGCGGAAGCTGAGAATACGACCATCAGGACAACTCTTGAGCCGTGAATGACCCTTGAGAAAACATCCCTGCCGAGGTTGTCTGTCCCCATCAGGTTGCTTGGAGAGGGAGGACTTAACGGCTTTCCCGAAAATTTTGTTGGATTGTAGGGTGCTATTATGTCCGCGAATATTGCCATGAACAGTATAATGGAGACTATTGCCAGTCCAGCGATTACCATGTTCCTTCCTTCAGCTTCTGGTATTATCGGCTTGAATATTCTTGTGGCAAGATTTTTAACTATCATACTACCATTGAACCTCCTCAGTATCTTATTCTTGGATCGATTAGTGCGTATATCACATCAACAATCAAGCTGATTAATGCAACAAACAGTGCGTAGAAGACTATGGCTCCTTGCACGGAGTTGTAATCTCTGTACTGTATCCTCTCAAGGAGGAATGTACCCATTCCGGGCCATGAGAATGTGGTCTCTGTCAGAACCGCTCCCGCAAGGAGTATTGCGAACTGAAGCCCCATCAGTGTGATAACCGGGATAAACGCATTTTTCATTGCGTGAATAGCAATCTTTCTGTCTTTGACACCTCTCGACCTGTATGCGGTTATATAATCCTGAGACAGCACATCTATCAGGTTATTCCTAACAAGTCTTGTGTAGGCTCCAGACAAAACTATCCCGAGTGTGAGTGCGGGAAGGAAGAGGTGCATAAGGGCTGATGATAGGGCGGATGTGTTGAGGGTGAGAAGGGAATCAACAACATACAGGCTCGTAATTCTTTCGGGCTCGGTGCCCGGAGAAATTCTACCACCAATCGGCAGAATTTTGAGGTAAACTCCAAATATCATCTGCAAAACCATACCGAACCAAGGTATGAAAAGGGAGTATGCGAGAATGCTGTAGATCCTCATGCTCGCATCGATCTTGCTACCCCTCCTAAATGCTGCAACGGATCCGGTAATAATTCCAAGTATGACGCTTATCACAAAACCGAAGATAGTTAACTCAAGAGTTGCGGGGAATCTGTCCATTATCTCTGCGGTTACTGGCCTTTTACCCCATATCATTGATCTCCCGAAGTTACCGTGAAGGATGTTGTAAAGATAGTCGAAGTACTGAACTATCAGGGGTTTGTTCAGTCCCGCCTCTTCTCTTAACTTCTCAAGCACTTCTGGTGGGACTTTCTGCCCGACCATCGATGCAATTGGATCTCCCGGTAAAATTCTCAGAATGAAGAACACGAGGGTTAACAGGATCAATACTGTGGGGATTACAAGTAGGGCTCTTGTTACTATGTATGCTTTTAACGATGTCATCTTTTAATGCCCCTTTTGGTCAGTTTAAAAACTTTATCAAGTTATCTGTGCTTTGTTAGCACTTCTCAACCCTTATTTTAAAAATAAAAAAATGAAAAATTTATTTGAGCAGGTAGTACCTGAACAGCATTGTTGGATCGAGAACGACGCCCTTGACATCTTTCTTCGTAACGATTGTGAGCTTACCTTGGAGGAGTGGTATTATTGGGGCATCTTCTTTCAGCTTGTCTTGTATCTGCTCGTAGTACTTGGTTCTCTCATCCTGTGTCGATGCTATTGCTGCCTTCTCGAGCAGTTCGTCCATTTCTGCATTGCTGTACGGATATCCGAGCCAGCTGTTAGCTCCGGACTTCAGGAATGGTGTGGTGTAGTCGTCCGGGTCGATGTAGTCGGGATACCAGCCGAAGAAGGACGCCATCATGGCGCTCTTTCTCGCGTAGTCAACATATGTTGACCACTCCGCACTCTTAAGCTCTACTTCTATAACTCCGGTCGCCTCGAGTTGCTCCTTTACAACCTGTGCCAAGTCCTTCTCGGTGTCACCGTAGTGTGTTGGTGTCCACCACAACTCGAGTTTGAGCTTGTTGTTCTCGTTGTATCCTGCCTGAGCCAAGTACTCTTTTGCAAGCTCGATGTTGCCGTCACCGTATTCTTGGAATACGGCCTTGTAGCTCCACATTCCTTTCGGCACCAAGGAGTACAGAGGCTCCATGGTTCCGAGGAACACTCTCTGGTTCAAATCGTTCCTATCAATCGCTGCTGCGATACCTCTTCTGACATTCACATCTTTTGTTGGATATTCTGTGCTCTCGTTTCCGTTAAGCACGAGGTATCTTATGAATGCTCCCGGAACCTCTTTGACATTGAGGTTCTTGTTGGCTTTCAGAGATTCGATATCCACCGGGGTGAGTGTTCTCCATGCTATATCGATTTCTCCCTTCTCAATTGCAAGTCTAAGGGTTGTCGCGTCCTGATAGAATCTGATTATTATTTTGGGTGTCTTCGGCTTCTCTCCGAAGAAGTACGGGTTCGCTTCGAGGATGAGCTCCTGATCTCTAACCCACTTGGTTATCTTGTATGGTCCGACACCACCCGCTGTTTGATCGCTGTCGATCTCATTTGGCTTGTAGTTCGGGTGTACGGGGAAGTACGGTGGTGTTGCGGTTAGGGAGAGGAAGTACGCGATTGGTTTTGTGAGTGTGAATTTTACTGTGTAATCATCCACAGCGGTAACATCCTCAACGAAGTCTGTTACGAGCCATGATGGGTCTCCCGCGATCTCCATGACTCTCTTTATGCTTCTGACAACATCCTGAGCGGTACACGGTGTGCCATCCGCAAACTTCAGGTCCTTTCTAAGGTGGAAGATGTAAACCTTTCCGTTTTCCTGTACCTCATAGCTTTCGGCGAGGTACGGTTCGAGTTCCGTTGTTCCGGGCTTGTATCTGTAAAGTCCACCCATCACATTGTTCATTACTTCCCAAGTGAAGAAGTCGTAAGCATTAGCGGTATCCATATCAGTTACTTTGTCCGTTACACCTATCACATACACTTTTTCTGGAGTGGGTGTGGGTTTGGGTGTTTCAGCTGGTTTGGGTGTTTCTGCAGGCTTTGGTGTCTCCTTAGGAGCCTCTTTGGGTTGCTCTCCTGCACATCCACTGAAGAGCAGTATGCCAATCACTAACAATATCAAAACAAGTTTTTTACCCGATTTCATAGCTATCCCCATCCAGTATAAATATTAGGGGGTTAATAAATTTTGGGATTTTTACCGGTGTTAAGTTGGGGGTTCCGTTTTTGAAAAAGCTCGAATAGTAGCACAGGGTATGGAAAATAAGGCATAAAGCTAAATTTCGACCATTTCAAATAAATATGTTTGAGATGTAATTTGAATAACAAGGCTAAAAATTAAATCTAATTCTAATTTTCTGGAAGGTTAATGATTTACAGGTACTTCGAAATTAGTATGCCCAAGTCCCTTCTCACTTCTTCCTTTATGAATTCCTTGGATGTTGTGATCGCAAATTTTAGAGCGTTTCTACACTCACACTCTCCATCTTCCTCGATTACTGGAATCAGCATTCTCAGGAGATTTCTGACCTTTTCCTCATTCTTTGCAGCATTTTCAAGCACTGTTGCGACATCCACTTCACTATCCCTCCACACATCGTAGTCCGTTACCGTTGCAATCGTCGCATAGCAGATCTCAGCCTCTCTTGCAAGTTTAGCCTCCGGAAGGGCGGTCATCCCTATTATGTCGAATCCCAATGCTCTATAGACATTCGATTCTGCCTTCGTTGAGAATTGGGGGCCCTCTATGCAGACATAAGTTCCTCCTGCATGCACATCGTAGTTGAGCGATCTTGCACATTCCACGATCTTCTCGGAAGTTCTCCTGCAGAAGGGATTTGCAAAACCCACATGTACAACAATATCTTCAAAGAATGTGCTAACTCTGTTTCTCGTCCTGTCAAATATCTGATCTGGAACTACTATGTCAAGCGGTTTTATCTCCTCTTTGAGGCTTCCTACTGCTGCTATGCTCAGTATTGTGTGAACTCCGAGTTTCTTCATTGCGAATATGTTCGCTCTGTAAGGTACATGTGTTGGAGAGTATACATGTCCCTTTCCATGTCTGGGTATGAATGCAACCTTTTTCCCCTCGAACTCCCCGATTAAGATTGATGAGGAGGGCCTTCCGAAGGGGGTGTCTATCTCAACCTCTTGGATGTTCTCGAAAGCCGACTGATCGTAAATACCCGTTCCACCTATCAACCCTATCTCCGCTCTGGCGGTGTCCATCTTCAAACTCACCATCCTTTTTGTTTTTTAGTTTTAACACTCTCAGCGGATTAACACCACTTCTCCATGACTACTCTATCAGAACCCAACCTTTCTTGCCATTGTCTTTAACGAATTTTACTATCTTCCTTCTCTCCATCTCCCTCATAACCTCCATGAACCTTCCCGGCTGGGCTATTTCCAAGTGTATGGGGTCCACTTGGTGGTAATTGTACAGTCCCCATTTTATGTCCCACTCCGTCCAGATGTCCTTTTTCTCCTTCGCCATGAGCCTTGAGATTATGTCGATCATGTCCTCCACGAAGTTCCACGGGAAAACAACCCACGCCCACTCCTCCATATACTCTCCAAAGTAATCCGGGATGAATTTGGATGTATAGAGAAGCTGGAGTGTTGCGGTCTTCACCTCCTCAGCTTTCTCCTCCACGACATGCTCCTTTGCTTTTTTCAGGCTACCGCCGGTGTCCGCTATATCATCAACCACAAGCACCTTTTTACCTTCAACCGAGCCGTCGGGGAGTGGGTATCTGATCTTCACCTCTCCGCTTTTTGCTGCGGTCCCCACATAGTGCTCTATCTTCAGGCTCGTAAGATCGTCGAGGTCAAGAAGATCGCAAAGAACTCTTCCTGCAAACCATCCACCTCTTGCAAGAGCAACAATCATGTCTGGTTCAAATCCATCTTCCTTTATTTGTTCCGCAACCCTTCTACAGAGGGAGTCCATATAGTCCCAGTTCGTTACGACGCACTTGAATTTGTCTGGAAATGCATCCATTCAGATCACCCATTATGAGAAAAGGATTTACAAATATAAGAATTTCTGAATGTTTATCAGGTGTTTTTAAACGATGGGATTTGAAGGGAGTAGTCTGGAATAACAATTAAAACCGCACACCCTGTTAATCCACGAAAACATCAATAACTTCCTGTTTTTCCACATTTACAAGTCCATAGTCTGTTATTTTGAGTTTCGGAATTACCGGAAGGGCGAGAAAACTTAAAGCGATGATTGGAGCTTCAAGTCTACACCCCATCTCATCCAATTGCTGGTGCAACAATTTTAGTTCCTTCATGACCTCATCCACGGATCTTTCGGTCATTAAGCCCGCAATCTCGAGTTGCAACTCAAAAGTTCCGTTCTTGTTTGCAACAACGATACCTCCTTGAAGCTCTATCAGTTTGTTAACAGCCCTGACTATATATTCATCTTCGTTTGCATCTCCAACTGCGATTATGTTATGCGAGTCGTGAGCTATCGTGGAGGCGATAGCCCCTTTCTTTATTCCAAATCCGTAAACGAATCCTTTTCCAATTCTGTTCGTTCCTTTGTGCCTCTCGAGAACTATGATCTTGTTAATATCATTGGATAAACTCTCAACAATCAACTCTTCAGTTATCAACTCCCCTTCAATCAGCTTGATAACCCTTATTTTTCTTCCGTTCAACTCGATTTTGACATCCTCGTCACTAATCTTTCTTGCTTTAACTGTGTTCTTAGCCACTCTTGGATAGTGGTATCTCCTTCGGAAGTCACCCTCCTTCAGAATCTTTCCGTTGAATATAACCCTTTTGACCTTGAAGTTCTCCAAATCGCTCAAAATAACAATATCTGCAAATTTTCCGGGAGTGATTGATCCTATATTCAATCCATAATGCTCTGCTGGATTTATGGTACACATCTGCAAAGCCTTTATCGCATCAACACCCTCCTTAACAGCCTCTCTGTAGACATGATCGAGATAACCATTTTTGATGAGATCGTTCAGATTTCTGTCTCCATCGGTTACGAGCATAACATTTCTGTTACCTTTCTTAACTAACTCGATTAAATCTTTTAGATTTTTTGCAACACTACCTTCTCTTACCATTATCTTCATTCCGAGCCTTAGCTTCTCCCACGCCTCGTCAAAGCTCACGCTTTCATGGTCCGTTTGAATGCCCGCAGAGATGTAAGCGTTTAAGTGCTTCCCAGACAGAAGAGGGGCGTGTCCATCAACTTTTTCAGCCATTATTATTTTCCTCAGGAACCCCTCATCACCTTCAACGACCTCGGAAAAGCTCATCACCTCTGCGACGCCAATCACATTGTCCGCATCAAGCAACCTCTCGATTTCCCTATCAGTTATCACCGCTCCACTCGTTTCGAGGTTTGATGAAGGCACGCATGATGGCGCCATGCAGAAGAATCTTATCGGTGTTTGCCTTGCCTCATCGATCATCAATCTAACACCATCTACTCCGAGAACATTTGCAATCTCGTGCGGGTCTGCTACTATTGTGGTATTGCCTCTCGGAACAACAATCCTTGCAAACTCACTCAGCGTGAGCATTGACATCTCTATGTGGGTGTGGGCATCTACAAGCCCCGGAACAGCAAAAAAGCCTCTGCAATCTACCTCTTTTATCCCGGAGTAGTTTCCCACCCCTGCAATCCTGTTTCCGGCGATTGCGATATCGGACTGATAGATCTCCTCCGTGATAACATTAACAACATTGACACCTTTTATGACCAAATCAGCTTTCCTTCTTCCGCTTGATACATCAATCAGCCTCTTTAATTCTTCCAATCTCGATATTTTTTCCTCCAACCTCATATTCCCTTAAAACATTCCTTATGACATCTAAGCCCACATTGAAGTCGTATTTTTCGGCGAGCAATTTTTGGACATTTTCCGGCTCTTCGTAGAACAGGGCGAGTTTCTCTATGAAGTCTCTCGTGTCTTCATGGTAGCTCCACGGATAGACTATCCACTTCCATGAGTCCATTTTGTTGATGTAGTAGTCCGGAACGAACTTCGATGTCATTTTGTGGTCGAGGACAGCAGTCTTGACCATTTCCGCTCCAAGCTCTTTAACATGCTCTTTGACGAGAATGACTGTCTCACCCGTGTCCGTGACATCATCCACTATCAGGATGTCCTTGCCCGTTAGATCAACATTCAGTCTCTGAACGAGCTTTGCTTTATCTCTGGTTGCAACCCTGCCCCAGTGTTCTGCTTTAACGCTGTAAAGGTCTTTAATGTCGAGAAAGTCGCAGATAATTCTCGCGGGAATCCATCCACCTCTCGCAATGGCAATTATTACATCGGGGTGGAAGGACTCCTTTATTTTATCGCTTAGCTTCTCACACATCTGGTATATGTCGCTCCAACTGTAAACAACACATTTCAGCATTCAGGTAGAAACTTTGATCAACTTATTTATAACGGTTCTGATATATTTTTAGGTTAGTTTTAATGATTTGCAAAATTTTAAAAATAAAAATATTAAAGTTTTAGATATATTTTATCCACCTTTAATTCGTGTCATCGCACTACCACTGGTGGCAGTATCCCATACCCATTCCGTAGCCCATTCCATATCCTCTATATCCTCCGTACCCCATCATGGGCACACCGTATCCTGTGGGGTAGTTCTGGTTTACTATGTTAATGGTCTCCCCGTTAACTTTCAGGCTGTTTGGGACTATCCACCCGTACTCCACTCCTTCTCCACTTACTACATCTCCAACTCTGACGAAGTTGAACGCTCCCGGAATGTACACGGACTTTCCGTTGTCGAGCTGTACGAACATTGGATATACCGCTGTAACATTTCCTACGAACTCGCCTTGCTGAACGCTCTCGGATATGCCGTAGCCTGTTGCTGGCATCCCGTATCCTCCGTACCCCATCATGGGCATACCGTATCCGTATCCCGCAAATCCGTGTGCGGATACCGCTCCTGCGATCAGGAGCAAGATCAAACCGCCAAGCACGGTTGGAAGTAGTACCTTTTTCTTTTCCATCTTTCATCACCTCGAAGCAGTGTTGTCTGCGGGAGCAAAGGAGGTTGCGGGTTGAAATGAATGTAGAAGGAGGAAGATAATGTTTCAAAAGTGTTTTTGGGGATTAGTGTTGTTTCAGATCTAAATCTAATGCGTTGTGGTACCTTTAAAAGCCTTTAAAATCTGGTGGGTGCGGTGTTGGGCNTGTGCTCAATTCCTCCTTCCTCAGTCGTTTAAGGATATGGGCTTCCCACACCCACATCATGATATTCCTTTAACTTTTTATAACAGACAATTGGAATTTATACTGTGTCGAAGATCAGGGTAAACGATTACATGACGAAAAGTGTTGTAACCCTTCATCCGGATGATACGGTAGAGGATGCAATAGAGTTGATTCTTAAAACAGGTCATGACAGTTTTCCCGTTGTTGATGATGGGAGGAGGGTCATAGGGTACATCTCATCGATTGATCTGCTGAGGAAGGACCCAAAGCTGAAGATCAAGGACATAATGACAAAACAGCTCTATGTTGCGAGAGATTTTATGGATTTGAGGGATGCTGCTAGAGTTATGTTCAGAACAGGGCACTCAAAGCTTCCCGTTGTTGATGAGGATGGAAGGTTGGTGGGTATAATCTCGAACTCNGATGTTATAAGGAGCCAGATCGAGAGGGTGGATCCCGACAAGGTTGAGAAGTTCAGAAAGACGATAGAGAAGGTTCATGGTGTGAGTGTAGAGTTNAAAAGGGGAGAAGTAGAGGTTGATAGACTAATTCCAACTCAAACAAAGGTTTTTGCCGATGAATTGAAGGGAAGGGTTTATGAAATAAGGAAGGGTCTTGCGGAACCTATCCTGACTGTTAAAAAAGGTAGGAGGTTTTACCTTATNGACGGACATCACAGGGTTGTCGCAGCTAAGAGAATGGGGATAAAGGTCCTCGACGCATACATTCTTGAGGTTCCTGAGAACATCGAGTTGGGGATTGAGAGGTTGATAAGGAAGAAAGGAATCAAATCCCTTCAGGATATTGAGGTAATAGAGGATGTCTCTCATCCTCTCGTTGAAATAACATTCAAGAACACGAAGTGATTGAAATGGCGGAGTGTGTTATTTGGACTGTCAACATAAATAAGAGGAAATCACGGAGAGAAGGAAGAAAAATCCCGAGAAGACTATCCGTGCCGAATGTTAAACTCAGTGAAATGGTCTCCGCATGCAAGGAACTCGGAATCGAGTGTAGGGCTGAGGAGAAAAGATATCCGAGGTGCTGGTGGGAGGATGGTGGAAGGATCATCGTTGAGAAGAGAGAACCCAAAACAAAACTCATGATAAAGATTGCGGGAAAGATCTCCGAACTAAGAGAGGAAAAAGAAAAAGGAAAGGAAAAAGGAAGAGAGAGGGGAAGAGAAAAATCCAAAAAAGAAAAGTCGAAGAAGAAAAAGAAAAAAAGATGAGGTACGGCTTTTTTCTGTCTGGAGATTTGCCGGAGTTCGGGTATTGGGAGGTAAAGAACCTCATCTCCTCGTANTCCAAAGCGGTTGAACTGCTTAGGGATGGCAGAATAGTGGTTTTTGAGTCTGAGAACTTACCATCGGAGTTTTTCAGGAGACTTGCACTTGTGAGGGAGTCATTTGAGTATCTTTTTAGCGTTGAAGTTGATGCACTCGAATCCGCTTTCAGGGATGTTGATGTAAGTAGAGGTGTCTGTGAGGGTATCTGCGTCAGGGTAAAAAAAATAAAGCGACAGACAGNTGTTAAATCAACAGAACTCGAGAGAAAGCTCGGAGGAATTCTGTGGAGAAGAGGTTTGAAGATAAACCTATCCTCACCGGATTTGACTTTTCGGGTGTATGTTGGGGAGAAGTGTCACGTTGGGATCTTGTTGCATGTAACTGAAACAAAGCAATTCCTCGAAAGAAGACCCGACAGGAGACCCTTCTTCAAACCCGGTGCTTTACTGCCGAGGCTTGCGAGAAGTCTTGTTAACATCTCAGGCATCAGGGATGGAGTTCTGGTGGATCCCATGTGCGGAACTGGAACCATTTTAATTGAGGCGGGTTTGATGGGTCTGGAGTTCGTAGGTGTAGAAGCCTACAAATGGGTTGCGGAGGGATGCTTGAAGAATCTCAGGCATTACGATCTGCCATTGAACTTGATCCGAGGAGATGTGAAAAGAATTCCCATGAGTGATGAATCAATCACCGCAATCGTTACGGACTACCCTTATCTTAGGTCTTCCAAGAGCCTTGGAGATCTCAAAAGTTTGTACGAAAGATCGCTTGAAGAGTTTCATAGGGTACTGGGAAAGAATNGTTCAGCTGTTTTGGTCTCAAATCAGGATATTGAAAGATTTAATGGCTTCGATAACTTCATTTTGGAGACGAAGCTCACACAGAGGGTGCATAAAAATCTTCAGAGGAAGGTATTTGTTTTGAGAAAATTAGTTTGAGGGAGCACTCTTAAAAAAATTGGAAGGATGGCTGTCACTTTTTGCTCTGTAGCTTGAAGTATTCGAGAATCTCAATTGGTATCGGGAAGACGATTTTTGTTGCAGGATCAGCAGCGGTTTCGTTGATTGTTTGAAGGATTCTAAGCATCATCGCCCCTTTGCTTTCCATCATGATTTCAGATGCCTCTCTCAGTTTCATTGCAGCTTGAAGCTCTCCGTCAGCTCTGATAACTTTAGCCCTCCTCTCTCTTTCAGCCTCTGCCTGCATTGCCATTGCTCTCTGCATCTCTTTCGGAAGTTCCACATCCTTTATCTCGACCGCTGACACCTTTATACCCCACGGGTTTGTCGCCTCGTCAATGATCTGCTGTAGTTTTACATTCAGCTTCTCCCTCTCCGAAAGCACCTCATCAAGCTCGGCTTGTCCTATGACACTCCTCAGTGTTGTCTGGGCGATCTGGGATGTTGCAAATCTGTAGTCGAACACCTCCGTGACCGCTTTATCCGGCTCTACAACCCGGTAGTAAACAACCGCGTTAACTCTAACAGTCACATTGTCTTTCGTAACCACCTCTTGGGCGGGGACATCGTATGTGACAGTTCTGAGATCAACTATCTGCATGCTCTCGAGGATTGGGATGACGAAGAACAGTCCCGGACCTCTCGCTCCAACTAATCTACCTATCCTGAAAATTACACCCCTCTCGTACTCTTTAACCACTCTTATTCCCGATATTATGAAGAGGAGTACGGCTATGCCTATTCCAACCAATAGCAGATCAACCATGTGGTAATCTTCACTTATTTCAATATAAATCTTTCTAACCGTTAGAAATTTAAAGTATATGAAAATTGTTGTAGAAAAAAAGACGATACGATGGTTTTTTATTTTAAGAGTTCAAACTTTTTTCAATGAGGTGGAAAAATTTGTTTTTGTATTTGGTATTTTCGCTTGTCATCATCATCTCCTCGGTTAACGCCATCATCATCGATCTTGATAAAAATGAGTTCTTGGTTGGAGAGGACATAACCTTTAAAATATACACTTCCGGAAACGCAACGATTCAGCTCATCAACACTTCGGTTGTGTGGGAAGGGGTATTCGAATCCGGTACCGTTANGATACCCACGGGAAATCTGTCTGAGGGAAGCTACACAATCTATGCGGTGGATGAGAAGGGAGAGGCTTTGGAAGACATCAGAATCGTGTCCTTGGACGGAGATGTGAAGTTGAGGTTCATATCGAAGGTTGAGGGCAACCTCACGATAGAGGGTGAGACGAGCCTTCCTGATGGATACGATCTAAAAATTAAGGTTAATGGATACGAAAAGGATTGCAAAATAGAGGGAGGTAAGTTTAAGGTAAAGTTTACGGTTGAATCCGGTTATTACGATGTAAGGGTCTATTTTGGCAGTAAATTGCTGAACGAAAGTGGGGTATATGTGGAAGGATTCAAAATAAAGTCTGTTAAAATACCGAGGGAGATTTACGAGGGAGAACCGCTGATCATAAACATTTCAACGAATTACGAGGGGTTTGACACGAAGATAACGATATACAACGAAACGAGGGAGGTAAAAACGAGATCGAAGGTAAATTCATACACGGGGTTGGTTGTTGTAGAGGACACATGGCTTGAACCGGGGAGTTACAGCGTTGTAATCTTAGTGATCCACGGAAACTCAACGGATGTAGTAAAACTACCACTGTCTGTTAGAAAAACCTTTTTGGATGCGGANATACTGAGCACATCCGATAATAAGGTGAAAATAAAGGTTTATGCACCACAGAATCACAGAATATGGGTAATTTCAGGAAATGAAAGTAAAAAAGTTTTTATTAATGAGTCAAGGAGTACTGAGGTTGAAATAAACATGGACGGTGAGGTTGAAATATATGATGCAATGAATCTCAGCGATGAGGAGTTCTTCCAGAAATTGAATGAATCTAAGCTCCCCCATCTTGTATTAAATAAAACCGGTGTGAAGGTTTTTGAGGAGAGAAAGGAGGAGAAAGTTCCAGCTCAATCAGATATAAAGTCGGAAAGAGTAGAGCCTGAAAATAGAGTAGAGGATGTGAATCTTGTGGCATTGATCATCAGCGTGGTCATAGTTGGTGGTACGCTTTCTGGGATGGTGCTCATCTTCAGGAAGTAGTTTGTGGNCGAAGGAGTATAGATTAAAATTATAAAAANTCATGATTTTTTATTTGCAAAAAATAGACAATACTTAAATATTAGAGGGGGGTGTGTATTAATCAATAATAAAAATAGGTGATTTTATGAAACTGTATGAATATCAGGCTAAAGAGGTATTCTCCTCTTTCGGTATAAAGATTCCTGAAGGCAGAGTAGCTTACGACCCAGAATCTGCTAAGAAAATTGCTGAAGAGATCGGAGAAGTTGTTCTGAAGTCACAAGTCCTTGTGGGGGGTAGAGGGAAGGCTGGCGGTATAAAAATAGCTGAGAATCCCGAATCAGCGTACAGAATAGCTCAAGAGCTGTTTGAAATGGAGATAAAAGGATTTAAAGTGGAGAAAATCCTTGTAGAGCAGAAACTGAACATTGATAGGGAGATGTATGCTGGACTAACCCTTGATCGGGAGAACAAAGGCGTGGTGATGATTTTCAGTTCGGTTGGAGGAATGGACATAGAGGAGATAGCTGTGAAGTACCCCGATAAAATTGCAAAGAAGGTAATAAATCCGGTTTGGGGACTGCAGGATTATCAAATTAGGGAGATACTTTACGAATCACGGGTATCTAAGGAGCACTTCAGAGAAATCTCNTCGATTTTAAAGAAACTTTATGAGATATTCGTTAGATATGAAGCGGAGTTGACAGAGATCAACCCTCTCGTCGTAACAAAGGAGGGTGAGATTTACGCTGCGGATGGTAGGCTCAACATAGATGACAACTCGCTCTACAGAAACAAGGAAATGGCTGAGAAGAGAGAATATAGTAGCTCAGATCTTGAAAGAGAGGCTGAAAAAAGGGGAATAAACTATGTACGGCTTGATGGAGACATAGGTGTGATAGCAAACGGAGCGGGAATGTCGATGTCAACTATGGATTTAATCTATTTAGAGGGAGGTAAGCCTGCAAACTTCCTTGATATAGGAGGAGGAGCAAGTTCCGAGCTTGTTAAGACCTCAATAGATCTCATTCTGAGCGATCCGAGTGTTAAAGTCATCTTCATCAACATCTTCGGCGGAATCACAAGATGTGATGTGGTGGCTGAAGGACTGGTTTCAGCTCTCGGCGAGGTGGACATCTCAGTACCCATCGTTCTTAGACTGTCGGGAACCAACGAGAATGAAGGAAAGAGAATAATCTCGGAATTTTTACAGAAAAATCCCGGAAAGCTGATTGTTGTGGACACGATGGAAGAAGGTGCTAAAAAAGCTGTAGAGCTTTCTGGAGGTGTTTGAATGGCAATATTAATTGATGAGAGTACGAAGGCAATTGTACAGGGAATTACTGGCTATCAAGGATCATTTCACACCAAAAGAATGCTCTCGTATGGAACGAAGATAGTTGCAGGAGTAACTCCCGGAAAGGGTGGGATGGATGTCCATGGAGTACCCGTGTTCGACACGGTAAAGTCTGCGATGGAAACCGGAGCTAACGCATCGATTATTTTTGTTCCTCCCGCATTTGCTAAGGATGCAGTTTTCGAGGCGGTGGATTCCGGAATCAAGCTTGTGGTATGCATCACNGAGGGAATTCCAGTTCATGATGAACTCGATATGTACTGGAAGGTTAAGGAGAAGTCAGCGGTTCTCATAGGTCCAAACTGCCCCGGGATAATTAGCCCGGGCAAGTCCCATCTCGGGATAATGCCGTACGAGATCTTCAAGGAAGGTAATGTGGGCATAATTTCGAGAAGTGGAACCCTGACATATCAGATAGCCTACAACCTCTCGAGTCTCGGAATCGGACAATCAACCGTTGTTGGGATTGGTGGGGATAGGATAATTGGTACGGACTTTAACGAACTCCTCAGAATGTTTGAAAAGGACGATGANACATCCGCGGTTATTTTAATAGGGGAGATTGGAGGTACTGATGAAGAAAATGCTGCGGAGTTTATTTCAACGGAATTTTCCAAGCCTGTGGTTGGATACATAGCTGGGATCACAGCACCACCGGGCAAAAGAATGGGTCATGCTGGAGCAATAATTGAGGGTGGAAGAGGTACAGCGGAGTCGAAGATAAAAGCGCTTGAAAAAGCTGGTGTGAGGGTTGGAAAGACACCATATGAGGTTGCGAGGATTACAAAAGAGATTTTAAAATGAGGTGAGGTAATGAGGATCAGGAGCGATATAGTTATCGTGGGAGCGGGTCTTGCGGGTTTGAGAGCAGCAATATCTGCAGCAGAGGTATCGAATCAACTTTCCATAGCTATCATATCTAAAACTTACCCGATAAGGTGCCATAGTGTTTGTGCAGAGGGAGGTACCGCAGCGGTTCTTAGTGAAGAGGACAGTTTTGATCTGCATGCATGGGATACTGTTAAAGGTTCGGACTTCCTTGCAGACCAGCCTGCGGTTGAGCTGTTTGTTAGAGAAATGCCCAATGAGATATTGAGGCTGGATAACTGGGGCTGTCCTTGGAGTAGAACAGATGACGGAAGAATTGCTCAGAGACCTTTTGGAGGACACTCATTCAACAGAACTGTTTTTGCAGCGGATAGGACTGGATTTCATGAGGTGCACACACTCTATGAGAGAATGCTGATGTATCCGAATATAACGAGGTTCGAAGAGTACTTTGTCACTAACCTCGCAATTGAGGATAACGAGGTGAAGGGCTTAACCGCAATAGAACTCAAAACCGGTGAACTTGTTTTGTTTGAGGCGAAAGCGGTGATTCTTGCAACTGGTGGAGCGGGAAGACTCTTTGGGTTCACGACATATAGTCATCAGGTAACGGGGGATGGAATGGCTATAGCCTTCAGGGCAGGAGTTCCATTAAAAGATATGGAATTCTTCCAGTTTCATCCAACTGGACTGATTCCCTCTGGAATTTTAATGACGGAAGCATGCAGAGGAGAAGGAGGTTACCTTATAAACAGGAATGAAGAGCGATTCATGAAAAACTACGCTCCCGAAAGAATGGAGCTCGCACCGAGAGATGTGGTAGCAAGATCGATGTGGAGGGAGATAATCGAAGGAAGAGGATTTGATAGCCCTTACGGACCCTATATCGCACTTGATCTGACTCATCTGGGTGAAGACAAAATCGATGAGCGGTTACCTTTAATAAGGTCCGCATCGATAAAGTTTGCTGGAGTGGATCCTGTAGAGGAGCCGATCCCGGTTAGACCGGTTGCACACTATACAATGGGTGGTGTGCACACGAACATGAACTGTGAAACCAACATAAGGGGCTTGTATGCTGCAGGAGAGGTGGCGTGCGTAAGCATCCATGGGGCTAACAGACTCGGCTCCAATTCAACCGCTGAATGTCTTGTTTTTGGTAGAATTGCCGGTGAAAAAGCTGCAGAATATGCTTTGAAGAAAAATTACTATCCTTCAACGGACTTTTTGAAAGAAGAAGAATCAAAGATTAATTCTCTGCTCAAGGAAAGCGGAGATGAATCTCCGTATCAGATAAAGTCCGAGTTGAACAAAACTATGGATGAAAACCTCTGGATATTCAGGAACGAGGAAGGGATGATGGACGCCCTCAGGAAAATAAACGAGCTTAAGGAAAGGTATGCCAACATCTCTATCACAGACAAATCGAGGAGGTTCAACACGGACTTAACCTTCGCGATAGAGGTTGGATTCATGCTCGACCTTGCGGAGGTTGTGGTTCTCGGAGCACTGAAGAGAAAGGAGAGCAGGGGTGCGCACTTCAGGACGGACTATCCCGAGAGGGATGATGAGAATTGGTTGAAGCACACTCTCGCCCACTACACGAAGGATGGAATAGAGTTCAGCTACATTCCTGTGGAGATAACCAAGTGGGAACCAGTGGAGAGAAAGTATTAGGTTGGTGATGGGGATGGAAGAGATGGAGGTAATTTTCAGGATAAAGAGATTTGATGGGGAGAGAGAGTATTGGAGCAATTTTGTAATTCCAGCAAAAAAGGGAATGACTGTTCTTGAAGGATTGTTCTATGTTAAGGAGAATTACGACAGTTCCCTTGCATTTCGTGCCTCTTGCAGAATGGGAATTTGCGGAAGCTGTGCAATAAAGATCAACGGTAAGCCAAAACTTGCATGTGAGACTCAGATACTTCATTTGAATTCAAACAAGATCAAAGTTGAACCTCTCGACAACTTTAAGGTGATCAAAGATTTGATAACGGAGTTCGAGGGATTCTTCGTCAAACATAGTAGAGTCAAACCTTACTTGATTCGAAAGGAGGACAACTACGCAGAGCCGGTAGAGTTGATTCAGAAACCCTCTCAACTGAGTAAGTATTACGACTACTCTTTGTGCATAAAGTGTGGGGCTTGTTACTCTGTCTGTCCCGCATCATCGTCGAGAGATGACTACCTCGGACCAGCAGCGATGGCTTCCGCATACAGATTTATAGCTGACAGTAGGGATGAAGGGTATAAGGAGAGAATGGAGATAGTTTGCGGAGACTGCGGAGTCTGGAGATGTCATTTTGCGGGAGAGTGTAGTGAGGTATGTCCTAAGGGTGTGGAACCCGCAAAAGCCATACAGAAGCTCAGATTTAAGTCTGCATTGTATATGCTAAGAAAGCTTTTCATGGGATGAGGTGATTAGTATGTGGCTAAAATGGTTTGATTTCAGGAAAAAGAGTCTGTTTCACATCTCGTATTCACTTCATAGGTTGACTGGAGTTGTGCTTGCGGTGTATTTGGTCATGCATCTCTCGTATCTCACATCTCTCAGGCTTGGTAGGGGGGTTTACGAGTACTTTATCTCGACCACTCTAACCCCCGCATTCCTCGGTTTCGACATCCTTTTGGTGTTAGCTGGTGTCTATCATGGTGTTAACGGGATTAGGTTAATTCTTCACGAGTTTGGAATCGCATACGAGCTTAGAAGACCGATTCTATACCTATGCTATGTGNTAGTTCTTGTTGTATGGCTGTATGCATCCTATGTGCTTTATAGCTATGTGATGGGGGTGTAGTGATGGACGCAAAGAGAGATGCTGGAGTTGAATTGCACACCAAGAAAGTTCTTGAATCAGCGGGATGGATATTCCAACTCATTTCGGGATTGATACTTGCGTTACTTGTTACTTTTCACTTCTTTGAAACGCATCTGGTATCTCATAGTGCGATGGACTATGAGAATGTTGTGGCAAGGCTCACAGACATTCCGCACAAGGTAATGTATGCGGTGCTTTTGCTGTCCGTTTCGTTCCATGCATTTAATGGCTTGAGGGCTATTTTACTCGATACCAATTTCGGNGCGGAAAACACGAGATCTGTTAACATCATCCTGTTTTTTGCGGTGTTCGTCGCGTTTGCGTATGGACTACTTCTTTTAATTGAGTTTTAATCGGATTTTTTGAACTCAATTTTTTCCAATTTCGAATAGATGCTGATGGCGAACTCCCTCATCTTTTTATGAACTTCCGCTGTTTGAACGGAATTTGAAGGAACATTGTGATCTACGACGAACAC
>MTMT01000110.1 GCA_002010195.1 Archaeoglobus sp. JdFR-32 | reverse complement strand
ATCTTGGTAAAGAGCGAGAGGTAGTTTCCGTTTATATCGGTGATAAGGTTCCTGTTAGAGGTCATTATCGCAAAATCAACGGAAAAAGAGTTTACATTAAATCATATTTAAGGAGAAGAAGAAAGAAGTGATGATTGTTCCTATTCATCTACATTTTTATAGAGCTGTTACAATTTTGGAACATGCAGGATTTTGAGGCTAAAGACAACCCTCCTGGTTGGTGGAAGATTTCTGTAAGTCTGAAGAATCTGAAAAAGCTTGATGAGGTAAAAAAGAAACTGAAAGAGGAATTGAACGAGAGGTAAAGATATAATAAGGTGATTTAGCATTTGATTGAGAGCTACAGAGGTGTAGGTAATTGAGGAGAGAACGAAAACTTGATAAAGAGATTGTAATCAACAGTTTGATTTTGAGATACAACAGAATCATCGAACCTTAGAGAAATGATCCGGATGATAGACGATCTGGAAGAACAATGAGATCATGGCAAGATTATCATCCTGTATATCCACCGGAAAAAGGTTGCATCCAACATTCATAATTTCAACCTAAAATAGGATGACAGCTAGAAGCAAGTCGTCAACTAAGTGATAACCAAACTCCTTGCCAGCCGAGCCCATACCTTCTTCAAGTCACCCAACAAAAACAAATAAACTAAAATTAAAGCTAAAACCTATCCTCCTTAAATGCGGTTATAAATTTAACCGATATTACACCCTTCAATGCGGTCAATCTTCCGACCATCTTCTTTATTTTCGCCATATCTCCCTTCACATTGATCATCTCAAGACAGTTCTCCCCATCCAAGTGGATGTGCATGGTTGTGGTTATAACATCATTGTAGTCGTGCTGAAGGGAGATGATTGTGTCAGTCACCCCCCTGTAGTTGTGATCATATATAACGGTCACGACACCGATTACTTCCCCGCTCTCTTTCTCAAGCCATTTGAATTCGTTGATATACATCCTTATAGCATCTCTTATCGCTTCAGATCTAGAAGAATAGCCTCTTGAGCTTATTATAGAATCGAACTCTTTTAAAAGGTTCTTTGGAAGACTAACACCTATTCTCGTAATAGATTCTTCCATAAATTACGATACAAGGAACCATATAAAAAAGTTGTTAAAAAAAATGATAGCCAATAAAATAAAATTTTAAAATAAATTCATACTCCAATTTTCACTCCTGCTCTCTGTATGCTTCGAGAATTGCGTTAACTATCTTCTCTCTTGCTTCTCTACTCGCCGGATGGAACACATCTTGGAAGGATCCGTCTTTTGCCTTTCTGCTTGGCATGCTTACCCACAAACCATTTTCACCTTCCAAAATTTTCAAACCCTTCACGATATATTCATTATCTAAGGAGACCGTCGCATATGCTTTAACAGCCCCCTCAACTTTCGGCTTATATATTCTCACTTCCGTTATTTCTACCAAGTTCAACTCCTCCTGTTCTGTTTGATTTCAAAAACAATGTGTTTAAGGCTATATAAACTTTCCCATAAAACGCACAAATTACGAGTTCTCAGTTTCTGAAGAAAAATTCTGCATTTTTTAAACAAACTTTTTCAACCACATCTCTCTCAAATTTTTCCAACAAATGTCCTGCTGTATTTGCAACCGAAAGATACTCCGAACCGCTGAATCCGGAGTCACTATTCAACATAAGTCTCTCGGGCTCGTATTCCTCCACGATCTCCAATGTGTCCTCCACACTCAGCTTACCTTCTTCAACCGTTAAACCGCAAAAGTACCCCCTCCTATGGATCATGCCAACCGTATCCAAGCTCACATGATCGATAACCGCTATGGTTTCTGGGAAACCCAACTTCTCAAGGATTTCAATTGTCTTTTCGGTGATGGATTCCTTGTTCCTCCGAGGAGTGTGAATGATGCAGGGAATATCAAGCTTTTTTGCCAGAAGCAGTTGGCTCGTGAGAACTTCCACTTCAAGCTCGCTTCCCTCCTCGAGTCCTATTTCACCGATGATTGTCGGGGGATTTTCCTCCATGTACTCTACAACCCTTCCCCATTTTGGAGGGATGCATCTTGGATGAATTCCAATGGCAGGATATATCTTCAAACCCGCCTTACTACCCCTACTCACCTCAAACTCCATCAACTTCCGAAAAAGATCGATTAAGGTTCCGTAGTACAGGGGTGTCACCGGGTAGAATGCACAAGAGTTGATTTTTTTGATACCCCTCTCAGCCATCTCCCTCAGCTCGAGAAAACTTCTACCTTCAGAATGCGTATGGGTGTCGTAGAACCCAGCTTCGTAACTCATGAAAAAAATAAATACTTTGAAAATTTAATTCTTTCCGATACAATGATGCTGTTCGACGGGATATATGCCTATGTGTGGGGAAATGCCCTTAAGGATTCGTCCAACACATATATTCTGAAAGACGATACAACCATCATCATAGACCCCGGATGCTTCAAAACCTTCGTAAATCTCTTCGGCTTGATGAGGAACGATGGCATGGAGATTTCAGATGTAGATGTTGTTATGAACACTCATTTACACAAAGACCACTGCGAAACCAACCGAATTTTCTTGGAGAAGGGTTCTCTTCTCGCTTTCAACCCCTTGGAGAAGGTGTCATCTCAATTCGAATACAATGCGGACATCGACCTCTCAAAAACGAGATACTACAACTCTGGAAAATTCAACCTCGAAATAATCCATACTCCCGGACACACACCGGGAAGTTCATCTATACACATAGAAGAGTTCTCTGCAATTATAACGGGTGACATTTTGTTCGAGAACGGCTTGCCGGGAAGAACAGATTTGCTCGGTGGTAACACAAAACAACTTATAAAGACTCTCGAAAAACTGCAGGATCTTGAGCCCGAATTTATTCTTCCAGGACACGGAAGGATTTTTTCAGGTAAAGAGGGTATAAAAATCCTCATCGAAAAAGCCATACAGATTATAACCGAAAGAAGGTGCGACTGAAAAACAACATTATTTTTCATTACCTTACCTCAATTAAATAAAAAAAATTCGGAGATAACTTTCACAACATCCAGAAATCTTATTATAAGTTCGCTCAACTAACAACGATGAACCTTACTCTTGATAAATTCTTTCCGTTGTTTTATAAAGAAGAAATTGAGGATAATTTGGATGTAAAATTCCAAGAGGAGATTGCTGAATACCACTCACACTTACTCAAACTTGTTGAGTCCGCATACAGAGTAGCGGAAGAGGCAAGAAGAAGAGGGCTCGACCCAGAAAAATCCGTAGAGATTCCGGTAGCTAGAAACATGGCAGAAAGAGTTGAAAAACTGTTAAATCTGCCGGGAATCGCCAAAACCATCATCTCCTTAGAAGAAAAGGGAGTGACAAGAGAGGAGATCTGTTTCAAGGTAGCAGAGGACATAATCAAGGGCAAATTCGGAAAGTTCGAGATTGAAGATGCCATAGACAAAGCGGTTAGATCCGCGGTGGCAATTCTAACAGAAGGTGTAGTTGCAGCACCAATCGAGGGAATTGCTAAGGTTAAAGTGGATTACAACAAAGATGGTTCTAAGTTCCTCAAGATATACTACGCCGGACCGATAAGAAGTGCAGGCGGTACCGCACAAGTGATATCCGTTCTTGTGGGAGATTATGTTAGGAGACTTGCCGGCTTAGGCAGATACATTCCAACAGAGCAGGAAATTCTTAGATACATCGAGGAGATTCCGCTCTACAAGAAGGTGGCGAATCTACAGTATCTCCCGTCCGATGATGAAATAAGACTAATCGTGTCAAGATGTCCTGTTTGCATAGACGGTGAACCAACCGAAGATGCGGAGGTTTCGGGATACAGAAACCTTGAGAGAGTGGAGACGAACAGGGTTAGAGGCGGTATGGCACTCGTTATCGCAGAAGGAATCGCTCTGAAAGCACCTAAGTTAAAGAAACTCGTCGAAAAGATCCGGATAGATGGATGGGAATGGCTCGATAAACTTATCGGAAAGGAATCTAGCTCGGACGAAAACAACGAGATAAAGCCGAAAGATAAGTACCTCTCAGACATCGTTGCCGGCAGACCCGTGTTCAGCCATCCCTCGAGAAAAGGTGGCTTCAGACTGAGGTACGGAAGGGCAAGGAATTCTGGATTTGCGACAGTAGGAATAAACCCAGCATTCATGATAATCACAGGAAACTTCATTGCGGTAGGAACTCAGATGAAGATAGAGAGACCCGGAAAAGCAGGGGGTGTGGTTCCGGTAACATCCATCGAAGGTCCCACAGTGAGATTAAAGAATGGAGATGTTATAAAAATAAATTCAGAAAAAATGGCAAGCCTATACAAGGATCAAATAGATGCGATCATTGATGATGGTGAAATTCTGATTAATTTTGGGGATTTTCTCGAAAATAACCATCCCCTCCTCCCCGCATCATTTACCTACGAGTGGTGGTTAGCAGAAGTCGAAGACAAAATCCCGGNAGGAGATTACAGAANCATAAGCGAGGATACCGCCATAAAACTCTGTGACTCATATCACATTCCTCTACACCCGGATTACACATACCTCTGGCACGATATAAGTTTGGACGAATTCAAGAGACTACGAATCTTTGTTTCAGAAAAAGGGAAGGTAGAAGGAAAATACGGGAAAAGCAGTCTATTGCTCCCCTACGATAAAAGAATTAAGCTGATACTCGAGAAAATCCTGATAGAGCACAAGGTTAGAGATGGGTTCATAGTTATCGACAAGTGGAAGGTGTTTACAAGGTGTCTCGGGCTTGACTCTGAGTTAAAACTTGTCGGGGATATATCTACCGGAAGAAGCGTCTTAGAGAACATCAACAGAATCTCTGGACTTGATGTAAGAGCAAAAGCCCCTACAAGAATCGGTGCAAGAATGGGAAGACCCGAGAAAGCAAAAGAGAGAAAGATGAGCCCTCCACCACATGTCCTATTCCCCTTAGGACAGAGCGGAGGAAAAACACGAGACATAAAAAACGCAATAAACTATACTAGCTCATACAACTCTGCAAGAGGAGAAATAATCGTAGAAGTTGTCACAAGGGTATGTGAGAGATGTGGAAAAGAGACAATTTGGAGCAAATGTGATTGCGGTGGAGATACAAAGATACAGAGGTTCTGTAACAGGTGCAAGATGAGGATCGAGGATAAATGTCCTAAATGCGGAGATGAGGGCAGTGGATACCGAAGAAGAAAGATAAATGTCAGGGAACTGTACGAAAAAGCCCTTCAGAACTTAGGTGAGAGAGATCTGAATTCCCCAATCAAAGGTGTAATTGGATTAACCAACAAAAACAAGGTGATGGAACGAATCGAGAAAGGAATATTGAGATCCAAACACGAAATCTTCGTATTCAAAGACGGTACGGTAAGATATGACATGACCGACCTACCGCTGACCCACTTCAAACCTTACGAGATCGGGATAAGTGTTGAAAAGCTAAAAGAACTCGGATACAGGTATGACTGGAAGGGTAGGGAGTTAGTTAGCGAAGATCAAATAGTTGAACTTAAACCACAGGACATAATCCTCGCAAAAGATGCGGGAGAGTACCTTCTGAGGGTTTCCCAATTCATTGATGAACTGCTCGTTAAATTTTACGGAATGGATCCATTCTACAACGCGGAAAGGAAGGAGGATTTAATAGGGCATCTCGTCATTGGACTTGCACCTCATACCTCTGCAGGTGTACTTGGAAGAATAATAGGTTTCTCAGATGTTCTTGCCGGATACGCCCATCCGTATTTCCACGCTGCGAAAAGAAGGAACTGTGATGGAGATGAGGACTGTGTTATGCTCCTTCTTGACGGCTTAATAAACTTCTCCAAACACTTCCTACCAGAAAAAAGAGGTGGACAGATGGATGCACCCTTGGTGCTAACAACAATCCTCGACCCGAGAGAGGTGGACAGCGAAGTACACAATATGGATGTCGTTGAGAAGTACCCACTTGAATTCTACAGGGCAACCCTGAACTACACCAACCCAAAGGATGTTAGGGAATACATAGAACGGGTTGAGGACAGACTAAAGACTGAGAGAAGGTACTACGGGCTTAGGTTCACCCACGACACCGAGAACATTGCATCCGGTGTGAAGATATGTGCGTACAAGTCATTGAAGACCATGGAGGAGAAAGTTACAAAGCAGATGGAGATCGCAGAGAAAATTATTGCGGTAGATGAGCATGATGTCGCCGAAAGAGTGATCTCAACGCATTTTCTCCCGGATTTGATAGGGAATCTAAGGGCATTCTCAAAACAAGAGTTTAGATGTGTCAAATGCAACGCCAAATACAAGAGAGTTCCTTTAATCGGAAAATGCATAAAGTGTGATGGAAACCTAACACTATCCGTGCACGAGAGCTCCATCAAGAAATACCTCGACATCTCAAAGTACCTCAGTGAGAAATACAGTGTAACAGAATACACAAAGCAGAGATTGATGCTTATAGAGCTTGAAATTAACTCTCTATTCGAGAATGAGTTGAGAAGACAAGTAAAGATCAGTGATTTCTTCTGAGGGATAGGGGCTACCCTTAGATACGATTTGCTTTTGACGAGGAGCATAAGGCACCGCACAAACCATCCCTATTCCGACGCCACGAATCCAAATACATTAAATACCTCTCAACACAAGATAGGATAGGAGATGATACCCGTGGAGAGCATACGAGTGCAGATTATGGGTGCGGGAGCTATAGGTTCTCTTTTTGGTGCTCTAATCCAGTTATCGGGTTACGATGTCTACTATGTTGCGAGAGGGGAGCAACTGAGAGCCCTGAAAGACAAAGGTTTGGAGATAAGAGGCATAATAAACGAGAAACTGGAGGTTAATGCAGGGAATGCCCCAGAAAATGCAGACCTAACAATCGTCGCTGTGAAAGCATACGACACTGAAAACGCGGGAAAAGCTCTCTCAAATGTGAATTGTGGAGTAACACTAACTATTCAAAACGGTATCGGAAATAAGGAGGTTCTCGAGAAGTTTTTAAATCGGGTGATTGGTGGTGTAACTACATACGGTGCCAACAAGGTAAAACCGGGGATTATAAACTACGCGGGAGAGGGTATGACTTATGTCGGGAATGACGGCTTCATAAGCGATGATGCAAAGTTCTGCGGTGAGGTTTTGTCCGACTGCGGAATAAAATGCGAGATTGTGCAGGATATAACCAGAAGAATATGGATGAAAGCAATAGTCAATGCGGTAATCAACCCGCTAACAGCAATTTGTAGGGTGAGGAACGGAGCAATAGTTGAGATAGAGGAGTTATGGAGCATTGCGGAGAAAATTGTTGAGGAGTGTGAGAATGTCACAAAAGCTACTGGAATTGATCTAAGGGATGATCCCACCGAGGTTGTGAGGGATGTTGCAATAAAAACATATAAAAACAAATCATCCATGCTCCAAGACATCGAACTCGGTAAGAAGACAGAGATAGACTACATCAACGGAAAAATAGTAGAGATTGGTGAGAGCTTGGGTGTCGATGTTAGGATCAACAAAATCATCACAAACATAGTGAGGGGGGTCGAAAAGGCAAATGCTATTGAATGAGTTTTTGGATGTGGTCATTGTCTCATCACTTCCGATCTCCGAATTGAGAGGTGGTATTCCGCTTGCATTGTACTATGGCATGAGTCCGGTAACCGCTTACTTCATCTGTGTTCTCTCAAATGCAATGCCGATACCCTTTCTGCTATTATTTCTCGAAAAAATAGGCATCATACTCAACAAATGGAGGGTGACTTCCAAAATATACGGATATTTCGTAAGAAGAACTGAGAAGAGGAGAGACATCATAGACAGGTATGGATACCTCGGACTGACATTTTTCGTCGCAATTCCCCTGCCGATCACCGGTGCATGGACAGGGAGTTTACTGTCATTCCTACTCGGAATGAATAAGAAGAAGTCGTTCCTGCATATCTTCGCCGGTATATTAATTGCGGGTTTACTCGTTATTTCTGCATCACTCGGAGTTCTGCTTTTTATCAGATAATCCGTTAGCCCTTTGTACCACACCTGTAGAGCTTCGGGAGTCTGAATAATTTCGATTTTTTATCAAATAGTCTTTTTTATCCGTTGTATACAAACCGTTCAAGCGTCTTCATTACACATCATCATTTTTCATCCAAAAAGCTTTAAAACCCCCCATTGTTTTTGAATTAGCGGTGATAAATGCGGTGATAGTATGACCCATAATATGCCAGTAAGAGAGATTATGACAAGGGAAGTTTGTACAGCACTTCAGGAAGAATCTCTGCTGAATGCTTCGAGGAAAATGCTTGAGTACGGGGTTGGGAGTATTGTTGTTATGGAGAACGGTAATCCAGTAGGTATTGTAACAGAAAAAGACATTGTAGAAAAGGTGATCTCAAGAAACAAAGTACCATCGGATGTGCTCCTGAAAGACATTATGACATCACCGCTTATTGTAATCAATCCCCTCACAAGTTTAAGAGATGCTGCCCAGATTATGTTGAAGAAGGGGATTAGAAGACTCCCCATCGTTGAGAATGGGAAACTCGTTGGGATTATTACAGATAACGATATACTGAGCGTATCCTTAGACCTAATCGAATCAAATGAGATTAAAAACTATAAAATGCTCCTTAAAGAGGAAGTGTTCTCTGAGGATCTGGGATTTGGAAAATGCGAGAAGTGCGGTAGGCTTTCAGATTCTCTTGAAGAAGTTGATGGCTTGAAGATTTGTGAGGATTGTTTAGAGCTTGTTGAGTGATGCTCACTAAAGGAGGAGTTTGATGATAAACAGAGACAGTTTTTCAGGAGAAAAACCACAAAGAGAGAGGAAAGCATCAAAAAGATTGAAAGAAGGAGATGTAATGGGCATCTGTACGAGAAATGTCGTAACGATCCCTCCGACTTCCACCATAATGTCCGCGATGAAATCAATGGTGAAGTACAACTTCAGAAGGATACCCATAGCAGATCCGGGAACAAAAAGGTTGGAAGGTATAATGACTGTCACCGACATAATAAACTTCTTCGGAGGAGGATCGAAGTACGGAATAGTCAAGAACAGATACAGCGGGAACCTGATGGCGGCAGTAAATGAGGAAGTCGTCGAGATTATGGAGAGGGATGTCGTAAAGGTTGATTTTACTTCATCATTCGAAGATGCAATTGAGCTGATGCTTAAAAAGAGAGTTGGCGGTTGTCCGGTAGTGGACAGAGAAGATACAATCGTCGGAATAATCACAGAGAAAGACATCCTAAACTACCTCTCTGAGAACGGACACATAGATGGTTATGTTAGCGAGTACATGACCAAAGGAGTGATTACAGCAAACCCGGACACCACGATAGAGAGTGCGATGAAGACCATGATCTCAGAGAGAATGAGAAGGTTGCCCGTGATTAGAGACGGTATTTTGGTAGGGCTTGTAACTGCAAGAGAAATTTTGAGATACTTCGCGACAGGAGAGGCTTTCAAGATGCTAACAACCGGAAATATCGAAGAGACACTCAACCAACCCATATCATACATCCTTTCAAACGATAACCTGAGAATATACAAGGAGCCCTTAACAGTTCCACCAAACTTAAAGATTTCCGAGCTTGCACAGGCAATGAGGGGAGCAGGATATGGGGTTGCCCTCGTTGTAAACAATGGAAGCTTGGAGGGGATCATAACAGAGAGAGATATGATCAGATTCCTGTACACCAAGCTCGTAGAATGAAATTTGTTTCAGATGCTTTAAACCTTACTCCTTCGGCTACAAAAAGGCTGGAGGAGAGGAACATTTTAAGAAATGCCTGTATTCTGCATCCTTTTTTTCCCGACATTGAGATGGCTCTAAAACTTGAAAAAAAGTTTGGCGAGTACGAGTACGGAACTCTCATCGTGAAAACGAAAGGTAGTACGGAGGTAATCAGAGGCTACCCCAAGATTAGAAGAGCCCTAACACTACATCCTACGATCTCCCTCCACTTTAGGGATGAAGTCGTGATAGAAGAGAAAATGAACGGATACAATGTTAGAATTGCAAAAATAGGTGAGAACATATATGCAATAACGAGAAGAGGATTCATATGTCCGTACACAACAGAAAAAGCACGAGACCTCCTTAGTGAAGATTTCTTCAGGGACCATCCAAGCCTTATGCTCTGTGCAGAGGCGGTTGGAGAGGGGTCCCCATATGTTTCAAAAAATGTTTACGATATAGAAGATATCGATTTTTTTGTGTTCGATATAAGGGAGAAGCGAACAAACAAGCCTTTGCCGATAGATGCAAAGGAGAGATTGTCTCAAGAGTACGGATTTAAACTGGCTGAAATAATAGACAGATGCAAAAAGGAGTCCGCCCACTTGGTTTGCAGAGAGATAATTGAGGAGCTCGGCAAGGAGGGGAGAGAGGGCGTGGTCATAAAGGACACTTTAATGGCAATTCCCCCGATAAAATACACTGCAAGCCAGTCAAATGCGGGAGATTTAAGATTTGCCTTCAGATACTTCAACGATTACGGAAAAGACTTCATGCTCTCGAGGATAATCAGAGAGGCTTTTCAATCATTCGAATTTAACGAAAGCGAGGAAAGATTTGAAGAAAGATGTAAAAGATTAGGTTACTCAATCCTTGAACCGATGGTGAAAAGCATAGAAGATGTTAGCTGTGGAAACAGAGTTGCAGAAAAACATAGGTTAAGATTTAAAAGTAAAGATGTTCTCGATCTGTTTATGGCACAGATAAGAAAGATGGGGATAGATGTCCATTTTCACGAACCTCTCTTTGAGGACGGATTTTACATTCTGGAATTTGAAAGAGTTTTTACGAGTACAACAGACAAAATAAGAAACCACCTATCAGGAAATCTCTGGTGATGCTTCGATGCCAGTCTTTATCCTTTTTACTCCCTGATCAGAATCCATCAACAAAAAAGCAAGCTATTTATGTTCCACATTCAAAAGATGCCTATGCCCAAATTTGCGGGAATAGATCCCGGAACATCCGAATTCGAGATATTCGTTCTTGAAGATGAGAAGCCCAAGGACAGAATCAATGTTAAAACGGACCTACTAAGGAAGAGTCCAGAGAGATTCCTTGAGATACTCGAGAAGATCTCTGCGGATTTGATTACGGGTTTATCTGGCTACGGAATGCCCATAAAAAAGTTTTCTGAACTCAGTGAGAGAGACATCCTACTACTCACTTTGAACTTAGACCAAGATAGTGCCATGGGTCTTAGAAACCTGATTAACCTCTCAATAGATAGAAATCTAAACATATACACGATTCCCGGTGTTATACACTTACCAACAGTACCCGAACACAGAAAGATAAATAGAATAGACCTCGGTACCGCAGACAAATTATGTTCTGCTGTTCTCGGTGTATATGAACTTTCATTTGAGGAGGATTTGAGCAAGATAGATTTCATATTGCTTGAATCCGGATACGGATTCAATTCCGCCATATCCGTAAAAAACGGAAAGATTGTTGATGGTGTTGGAGGATCGTGTTCCTTTCCTGCTTTCTCATCCATAGGATTCTTCGATGGAGAGCTTGCCTATCTCACCAAAACCTTCCCCAAGAGAATCCTTTTTTCAGGTGGGGTGAGGGACTACCTCAAAGCCAAGGGAAAGAATGTTAGTAGAATAGATGATTTGAACGAACAGGAGATGATCTACTTATCAGAAAACCTCCTAAAAAATTTGATGGTTGCCAAGGTTTCAAACAACTCAGAAAATGTTTTACTCTCGGGAGGCAACTTCAACTCCAAAAGATTCCTAAAAATTTTTATCGAAAAAGCAGAAAAATTCGATTTCAATTGCAGAGTTTTAAGAGGTTTCGGGAAGGCAAAACAATCCGCTGAAGGAGCGGGAATAATCGCCAACGGAATTGCAGGTGGTGAGCTTAGAGACATAGTAGACCACATGGAGATTCGAAAATCGAGAGGCACTGTTCTCGACTATATAACCGGGGAGNTAAGGGAGTACCTCAGGATAGAGATGTGACAGGGCTGTTCGAGAGCATGTTGTCCACGAATCAAACCTCGTAAGCCGTTCGTGAGTTAAACCTTGTAAACCTTCACGATACCTCTCCTGAATTTAACCNGAAATTCACCTCCATCTTTGATGGGAGTTCCATCTCGTGAAACTACTTCATCTGTGGTTATCTCCACAGTTTCACCTTCATCAAAACTAATCGTTCTCGTTACAAATGGTTCAAGTTTTCTGAACTCATCTTTACGATAATGATATATCATGGGTTCATCGATCAAAGCGATAACAGCATCGAAGCCCAAAAAAACGGACATTGCAGATCCTCCCGCGATTCCCTTCCCAAAAAATCTCCTGTCCACGGGTGATATGAATATGTTTCCGAAGACTCCTTCAAGCTCTCTTTCCCCAACTCTCAGCTTTGCAAAGAATTTCTTCGGTTTTGCAACGATTTTTCTACCTTTAAGAAACTCCTTTGCCGAGATCTGAGTTCTCCTTCCATTTACCATACTTATGATCGTTGACCCAACAACCACATCATTGAATGCGTTGTACTCTATCCCATCTACCTCCAATTTCAATCCATCAATCGATACAAGCTTTAAATCCTCGATATCCTTGCTGAAAAATTTCTCGATTGAGTCTGGGCTTTCTATAACCATCAAAGGACTAACATTGGTAGAACCGCACGGAATGCAAAGAAGGGGGTTTATAGAATGCGATACATCGCTCATCGTTCCATCTCCGCCAAAAACAACCAAACAATCCAAATTCACTTCATTAAGTCTGTTAACAACCTTCTCTGTATCTTCCCGTGTATTTCTGTAATTAATCCTTATTTTTTTCAAATCAAACTCATCTACCAGTGTCCAATCTACAAAATCCTCTCCAAGTTTTCCTATCGGTAAATAAACCTCCTCAGGAGATATTTTTGAGATTACTTCAGAAACGATTTCTTTCTTCACACCCACACCAGCATAAGGGTTCACTAAAACACCAATCTTTCTCACAGTTGAGCTCACCCAAACATTAAATCAACTCCTTGGTTTAGAAGCTTTTCGAGATGGTTAGGTTCTGTCTAACAACAACATTGGGGTTCTGTCTACAAAACCAAACCCTCACGCAAAAAACTTCCGGCAACAAATTTAAGTAGAATCAAAGAAACATTATGGCTATGAGGAGACCGGTTGTTGCAGGGTCTTTCTACCCCTCGAACCCAGATTCTTTAAGGGCTCAAGTGGAGAGTTATGTTGACAAAGCTCCAGATGAATCGGTTATAGCCTGTGTTTCACCNCATGCAGGTTATATGTACTCAGGAAAAACCGCAGGAGCGGTCCACTCAATTGTCCCTGATGTGGAGACTTATGTTATTCTCGGTCCGAACCATACCGGCTATGGTTCTCCGGTTGCGGTATCGGTTGATACATGGATCACCCCCTTGGGAGAGGTAGAGGTTGATGTGGAGTTCGTTAGGGCTATGCCCCACATAATAATAGACATCGATGAAACCGCCCATAGATACGAACACTCTCTCGAAGTTCAGGTTCCGTTCCTTCAGGTTCTTCACGATGATTTTAAAATTGTTCCAATTTGTGTTGGAATGCAGGACGAGGAGACGGCAAAGGAGATAGCGGAAGAAATTATCAAAGCACAGGAGGAAACTCAAAGAAGAATAGTTGTTATAGCCTCGAGCGATATGCACCATTACCTCCCGGACGGACAGTGCAGACAGCTTGATGGTAAGGTCATAGACTCCATTATAGGAATGAATGTTTCGAAATACTACGAAGTCATTTACAAGCTACAAGCAAGCGTGTGCGGTTACGGTGTGATAGCGGTTGCTATGAACTACGCAAGGCATTTCAATGCCATTGCGGAGCTTGTGGATTACTCCACAAGTGGAGATGTCGCAGACAAGAGCAATGTTGTTGGATACGCCGGATTGATATTCCGGAAGTAGGCAACCTTATTTGGAAATACCTGTTCCAACCGGTTTGGCATGAGTGCCATACTTTTATGACTATAGGTACTAAGGATTGCAAACCATGTTGGAAGATGCTATCATTCCAAATGCTTACCTGCTCCTGAACAACCACCGCAAAAGCACAGGGTTGCAAGAGATGATCATAGGTTGTTCGCAAGATATGAGATGTGATCGCAGGAAACTTCAACATTATTGAATTCCCAAAAAATTATATAGTAAAGCATACCTATTTGTACTGATGCAAACTGGAGTCCTGCACTCCGTGTTGAGAATCCTAACAAAAGCTGGATTCAATGTCACGGACTTGATAGAGACGAAACCTAGGTGTTTTGACATTGTTGCAAGAAAAGAAGACAGCATCTTCCTCATCAAGGTACTCTACAATATAGATTCCCTAAAGAGTGAGATGGCGGAGGAGATGAAAAAGGTCGCAAAACTTCTTTCAGCAACCCCGATTGTTGTGGGTGAGAAGTTTAAACTCGATTTTTTGGAAAGAGGAGTTGTCTATAACAGATACGGTTTACCCGTTATAAACACCGCAACATTTTACGATTTCGTAATAGAGGATACACCTCCTATGGTCTACTCTGCTCCCGGAGGATATTATGTAAAGCTCGACAGCGAAAAAATAAGGAAAGTAAGGGATGAACTCGGAATCTCCCTTGGAGAGATGGCTAATTACTTGGGAATCTCAAGAAGAGCTGTAAAGAAGTACGAAGAAGGTGTAGATACCTCTGTGGAGAACGCTCTAAAACTCGAGGATTTGCTCGGCACATACATAATAAAAGCCATAGACTTGAAGAACTTCGTAAAGGAGTGTAGAGAATTCGAAGAGAATCCGGAGAAATTCAACCTCGGAAAGAAGGAAGAAGAGATTATAGATCAGCTAAAGGTAATCGGGATAAAGATATATCCGATAAAACACGCTCCTTTCGATATCGTATCAAAACCGGGGGAAGACAAGGAGGAAACAATCCTCACCGGAGTAAGACAGGTCAAAGAGATAGAGAAGCGGGCAAGGATACTCGGAAAGATATCNGAAGTTTTGGCAACCAAAGCCGCCTATATTGTAGAAAAGAAGATTAATACAAGTTCTGATATGGTTGTTTTCCTAATGAAAGAGGATCTTGAGTGTATTGTGTCTCCCAAAGATTTTATCTCTTTTATAGATGAAAAGAAGATGAGCGAAAAAAATATATAGAACTTCTATACCACTTATTCTCTGAAAATTAAAGGGGGTGTGAAAATGGCAACCCTGCAAGGAACACCCGTATTAATACTAAAAGAGGGTACTCAGAGAACGGTTGGAAGAGATGCACAGAGACTGAACATAACCGCTGCGAAAGTTATTGCTGAGGCGGTTAAAAGCACCCTCGGTCCAAAGGGAATGGACAAGATGCTCGTAGACAGCTTGGGAGATGTTGTGATAACGAATGATGGTGTAACGATTCTGAAAGAGATGGATGTCGAACACCCCGCTGCAAAGATGATAATAGAGGTCGCAAAGACTCAGGAGAACGAAGTTGGAGATGGAACTACTACAGCGGTTGTTCTTGCAGGAGAGCTTTTGAAGAAAGCAGAGGAACTTCTTGATCAGGAGATACACCCAACAGTCATTGCAAAAGGATTCAGACTTGCTGCAGAGAAGGCTGTAGAGGTTCTTGAGAACATTGCAGAAAAAATTGATGTTGATGATGAGGAAAAACTCAAGAAAATCGCTGCAACCGCAATAACCGGAAAGCATGCAGAGTATGCAGTAGAGTATCTTGCAGATCTTGTTGTTAAGACAGTAAAAACCGTTGCAGAGAAGACAGAGAAGGGATACGAAGTAGACATAGACAACATAAAGCTCGAAAAAAGACAGGGTGCAGGAATAGAAGAGACACAGCTTGTTAACGGAATAGTGATAGACAAGGAAGTCGTGCATCCGTCAATGCCAAAGAGGGTAAAGGATGCAAAGATTGCGGTATTAAAGTCGGCTCTCGAAGTTAAGGAGACAGAGACCGACGCAGAGATCAGAATCACCGATCCAGAAATGCTCCAGAGATTCATCGAACAGGAGGAGAAGATGCTGAAGGAGATGGTTGATACGCTGGTAAATGCGGGAGCGAATGTTGTGTTTTGCCAGAAAGGCATTGATGACCTCGCACAGTACTACCTCGCAAAGGCTGGTGTGCTCGCCGTGAGGAGGGTTAGACAGAGCGATATCGATAAGATTGCAAAGGCTACTGGAGCGAAAATACTAACAGACCTTAGAGATGTCAAAGCTGAAGATCTTGGAACCGCTGAAATCGTTGAGGAAAAGAAGATCGGAGACGAGAAGATGGTGTTCATCGAGGGATGCAAGAATCCAAAGGCGGTAACGATACTCATCAGAGGCGGAACGGAGCACATTGTTGACGAGGTTGAAAGGAGTCTTACGGATGCACTCAAGGTTACCAAGGTTGCAATTGAGAGCGGATATGTTGTCGCGGGCGGTGGTGCTCCAGAAGCCGAGATAAGTCTCAAACTCAAGCAATGGGCACCGAGCCTCGGTGGAAGGGAACAGCTTGCAGCTGAGGCATTTGCAAATGCACTCGAGGTGATACCAAGAGCTTTAGCGGAAAACGCCGGACTGGATCCAATTGACATCCTCGTCGATATAAGAAAGGCTCACGAGGAGGGAAGGACTACCTACGGTGTGGATGTCTTCTCCGGAAAAATCGAGGACATGTCAGAGAGAGGGGTGCTCGAGCCACTCAAGATCAAGAAGCAGGCTATCAACAGTGCAACAGATGTTGCAATAATGATTCTGAGAATCGACGATGTCATAGCTGCTAAGGGCATGGAGAGTGACAAAGGAGGAAAGGGCGGAGAGGACTTCGATACCGATTCCTCATCAGATGAGGACTAAGCCTTTTGAAATTTTATTTTTGTTTTTTGATTTGTTTTTGGCTTCAGAAGAGGCTTTTCAATTCCACCCCTTTCTGAGCAAGTTGGGTTAATTAAACGAGACTAAAATACGGACTTAAAATAAGGATTTAAAGATAAAAAGAACAATCAAAGACAGGAATATCGTAAGGAACATCTTTCTCGTTTTATAGGCTACCAAAACCGCGGTTGTTCCAGCTACAATCCTATCAATCGTAAGCTTGTTATTGAACAATATCGTATCGGGTAAGGCTAAGCTGGCGAATATTGCAACCGGAACAAAGCCGAGGAATTTGTACCTGTCCACATCCACCTTCGTGAAGAACGGTAAAGCTCTCGGAATATATGTTACAACGAACATTCCCACTATCGTAAGGATTACATAAATCTCCATTTTATCCCATCCATTCATAAAATCTACCTTGCTCTACACTTCCAGACATTCCATCTACACCTCTCTAAGTTTATCCCCGCTCCTCTTCCAAAATTTCTCTAAGTTTACACCCAACAAACACGCAGTGATCGTTGAGATGAAGATGTTCCATCCGATGTAGTCCTTAAACACAACGGCTAAGAATGCTGAAACTAAAGCTACAAAGAGGTGCAGTTTACTCTTTATGCTGACAACAAGAAGATAGAGAAACAACGCGGTAAGGGTGAAAGGTAAGACTTCCACTATCTCATTCGGAAGCACTTGACCTATTAAATAGCCTACAGCGGTTCCACCCACCCACGAGAGATAGGATGTGGCGTTCAAGGAGAGTTGATACAAAAAAGGATCATCTACCCTCTTATCCTGAAATGTCTTAGTAGAAATCGCAAATGTCTCATCAGTAATGCCAAAAGCGATTATAAGCTTTTTAAGAGGGTGATGGTTTCTGTGATAGGTGTTGAGATAACTTCCCATCAGTATGTGCCTCAGATTTATCAGAAATGTTGTGAAAATTATGAAAGCCGATGATGCGGAGATTAGGAACAGCTGAATGCTCGCAAACTGGCTTGCTCCTGCAAAAACAAGGATGGACATCAAAATAGAATTGGAACCTATGATGTCTCCAGCTAAAACCCCAAACGCTATCGATACTGGAAGATAGCCTGTAACGATCGGTATTGCACTATTGATTCCGAGTTTAACATCCGAATAGGGCATTTTTATCACACCTCGTTGCAGATTATTCAGATCAATCGCCAGTTATGGATTCCAAATTTGCTTAATTGAGATTATAAAAATTTTTCATCCTTCACTCTCTCCAACCCACATATCACCAACAATATCTTGCATACCAGGAAAAGGAGATAATGCAGAGTGGGTTTTAATAAAATGATTCACCAGCCCTCCAATCATAAAACTTTTAAAATCTTCCGTTCAATGAATTACTGAGCCGGGGTTGCCGAGTGGTAAGGCGATGGTCTGCTAAGCTCGCGCGGAGAACCATTGGGCTCTGCCCGCGTGGGTTCGAATCCCACCCCCGGCGTTTTAAATCAAGGTTAAACTCCGATTTTCCACATAAATCTGGCTAATCCACGAACATATCCAAGCTTGCATCTTCTCCAAAAACGAATGTTTGGAAATCGTGAGCTAACGGGTATATTTTTACCGCCTCGTGATGGGGTGGATAAAAATGTCCAATGTGTGTGAAAACGACTTTCTTCGCCCCTATCACATCTGCAAGCTCCATTGCTGACTCAGCATTCATGTGCTTTCTCAATCTGAATCCTTCTGGAGCAATGGAATCAACTATGAAGAGGTCCGGATTTTTGAAGAGTTCAAGGGTGTTTTGAGGTAAATCGTTGTTGGTGTCTCCCGATATAACCACCTTGTATCCTTCCCACTCAGCTACAACACCGTGTGCCCTCCTCAATGGTGGATGATTTACATCTGCAAGGGTAAACCTAATTCCTCCGATCTCGAACGGTTTATAGCTCTCAACGACAATCTTTCGATACTTTAGGAACTGCAAAAATCTGCCGATATCTTCGTGCACTTCCTTTGATGTGTATACATTCACATTTGTTTGAACCCGGTAAAATTCACCAAAACCCCCAAAATGGTCGAAATGACTGTGAGTCCAGATAACAGCATCAACGGAATCAACATTGGCTTTCAGCAGTTGATACCTTAGGTCAGGAGAGGTGTCTATAATTATGTTCTTACCCATATTCTGGATTAAAATTGAGAATCTTGTCCTTTCCCATCCGTTTTGGCGGGCATCATCACATGTCCTGCAATGACATCCAACAACAGGTGTACCGGGGGAATCTCCGGTTCCGAGTAGAACTATCTTCATGTCAATCATTAATATGAGCTTTTCAGATTTAATCTCCTCTTTACATCTGCTATAGCGTTTACGAGCTTCTCTTGAGTTAGTTCCTCTATTCCTTCGAGCAGAGAATTCAGTACAGCTTCTCTTATAACGAGCTTGATCTCCGCCCCAGTAAATCCTTTTGTTAGCTTCACGAGTTCATCCAGATCGAAACTTCCGGGTATCTTGCTTAAGGATAGCTCGAATATCCTCCTCCGTATCAACTCGGATGGCTCAGGGAATTCGATTATTTTGTCAAACCTCCTCCATACCGCAGAATCGAGTAGGCTCGGATGGTTCGTTGCAGCAATCAAAATTACACCATCTTCCACTAAGTTGATTTCATCGATTGATTTTAGAAGCGTGTTCACAGCTCTTTTAACTGCAGCATGCTCATCGCTCGTTCTTGTTTTCGCGACATAATCGAACTCATCAATGAAAAGCAAACACGGATTTACCCTCTTCGCAATCTCAAAAACTTTCTCAATGTTTTTGGATGTCTCACCAAGGTACTGACTTGTAATCATTGAGAGCTTAACTTCAAGTAAGGGCAAATGCAGTTTTTTACTCAGAGCTTTTGCAGTGGTCGTTTTTCCGGTTCCCGGAGGACCTATAAACAGCAGTTTTCCAACTTCGATTACGCCTATTTTCCTAAGGTAGTCTCTCTTTTCAAGAGCGACCTCTATCTTTGTGAACTCCTCAATCTGCTCTTCCGTAAGCGCAACTTCGTCAAAATCGAATCTAATATCTTCTGGAGAATATATCCTAACGAGCCCGAGCATTTGAGCTGTCTCTTCGTTGCTTTCAAGCTCGGAAATGATGCTTTTCAACCATTCCTTGTCGCTCTGAACGGGCTTCGTGTTCTTTTTCGCCTCCTCATATGACACATTCAGGGAATCATAGTTCTGGAAGTAGTAGGCAAGAACCGGATTTCTTCTAATTAGATCCTCTCCTTTCTTTGCAAACCATTTAAGTGATAGATCGAAGGATGTGATCTTAAACTGCTTGTTGAATTCGTTGAAGTCTATAAAAGGCAGGTTTTTAACCCTATTTTTAACTCCATCTCTACTTCCCAAGTACTCGTTTACCATGTCCTCCTTAACGACCAACGGTCTCTGGATTCCATTCCTGCTGTAGAATATTTTCCTTATTTCCTTGGGTATGTCGTCTTCTTTCAGTTCTTCGAACCTGTTGTATATCTCCGCTGTCAACAATAGCTCCACTATTTTTGCTTCAACCATGCCTACACCCCGAATTTTTGTTTTGGTTTTTCAGTGTTTAATTCCAAAAAAGTCTGGTTTTCAATTTTTAAATTTTTTGCCCGGTATATGTGTTATCCATCAGTTTTTTTATTAAATTTTGATGAAATCGACAAGTTAGTTGATAAACCCTTAGGGCTCTGGGTTGTTAAAAGATTTATTCAGATCCCCCCTCTTACCACACATGATCGTGCCTTGGATCAAGGTTGCGGAGTGGAGATGCACCACATGTGGAAGGTGTTGTAGGGACTACAAAGTCCCCTTAACCTTCGGAGAATATATTTATTTCAGAAAATTCGGTGCGGTGGAGGAGAGAAGAAAGTACTACCTCAGGAAAGTTGGTGGGAGATGTATTTTCCAGTACGAAAATCTGTGCGGAATTCAGAGTAAAAAACCCATTGCTTGCAAGCTCTTCCCATTCCTCATTCGGGAAAGATGCAAAGATGAGAGAGCACTCTTCGAGTATAATGGTGATGAGTACTTCGTGTTTGTTAATACCTACTGCAGGAACATCCGTTATGGAACTCCCACACTAAAATTCAAGGAAATCATAAAAGAAGCTGTGGAGATATATACCGGGAGAAAAAAGAGGCAAGTTCTCCTAACATCCTGAAATGTGGGTTAAGTGTATTCCGATTCCATTCACGGAGGCAGATGTAAGAGTTGAGCCCTAAACCAACAAAAGTGGCTGATACGGATAAACTACTGCAGATATTCCTTGATTTTGTCTCTGAGCTCAACAACATCCCCAATAACTATGATTGCCGGGGCTTTAACATTCCTCCGCTTTGCTATCTCGGCTATATCAGAGAGTTTTCCTTCTATAACTCTCTGTCTTTCGGTAGTTGCATTCTCTACTATAGCCACCATTGTGTCGGGGTCTTTACCGTTTTCAAGCAATCTTCTGACATTTCTTTCCAAGCTTGAGATGCCCATTAGAATCACAATCGTGGCTTTAATCTTCGCTACAGCACTCCAGTCTATCCTCTCCTCTCCTTCCCGCTCTCTACCGGGTATGATTAGTATCCCAGGGTCGAAATTCCTATGATTTAGAGGAATTCCCGCCGACTCAGCTCCCGCGAATGCGGATGTGATTCCTGGTATTATCTTAATCCTCACGCCTCTTTCAGCCAAATACTCTGCTTCTTCACCACCTCTGCCAAAAACAAACGGATCCCCGCCCTTCACTCTCGCAACCTTCTTGCCTTTTTTTGCCAGCTCGTACATTAGCCTGTTGATCTCCTCTTGTGTTTTTCTGTGCTTGCCCTCCCTTTTTCCCACCTCAATAACCTCTTCAACCTCCTTCCTCACGATGTCCTTGACCTCATCTCCAACTAGATCATCGACGAGGGCTACATCAGCCATCCTTATGTACTTCAAAGCTTTCAATGTTAAAAGTTCGGGATCTCCGGGTCCCGCACCGATTAAATAGACCTCACCCATCATGCCATTCTTGTTTTTAGCTCTTTGGAGAACTCCTTAGCGATCCTCTTAACCCTCTCAATGTCCGATTTTCTGCACTCTCCGAAGCCATCTTCGTACTCTAACTCATACTCTCTCTCGAGCTTGGCGACCTCCTCACCACCCGGTCTTAGTATCTCACATGTAATTGAGAGCCTGTTTCCAGAGATATCTGTGAGTATACCTGCAGGTACCGTGCATCCGATCCCTATCTCTCTCAGGACCTCTCTCTCAGCGGTTGCACAGAGATATGTTCTCCTATGATTCATGAACGAAACCAAGTCCTCCTCACCCTCTCTAACAGCAACCGCAATTATGCCTTGGTTGGCTGAAGGAACGAAGAGGGGTGGGGTTAGAATCTGGTGTGGTATGTCTATGTTGAGCCTAATCAAACCCGCAAGAGCGACCAAAATACCATCGTACTCCCCATCCTTCATCTTTCTGATTCGAGTGTCTAAATTCCCCCTGATGTTTTTTATTTTCAAATCGGGACGATATCTTCTAAGCTGTGCCATCCTTCTGATACTTGAAGTTCCTATGACGAAGTTGGATGGAATATCATCTATCCTCTCCCCCGTTCTGGATATGAAAGCATCATAGGGGCTTTCCCTTTCAAGAACCGCAGAGATAACGGTTCCTTCGATTCTGTCAATGGGAACATCCTTAAGGCTATGAACCGCAACATCAATCTCCTCATCCGCAAGGGCTTCGTCTATTGTTCTAACAAAAGCCCCACTACCCTTGAACTCGTAGAGAGGTTTGTCCTTTAGAATGTCCCCTGAAGTTTTTATTATTTGGATGGATACCTCATATCCTCTGTTTTTTAGCTCCCTTATAACTTTCTCCGCCTGAGCTAAAGCAAGTCTGCTCCCTCTTGTTCCAACTACAATTCTCTTAGACATCCAGTTATCGCCTCCGAGATTCTGTGAACATCTTCCTCAGTATGGCTGTAGGATAGGAAGCAGGTCTCATATTGAGATGGTGGGAAGAACACACCACTTTTCAGTAGCATCCAGAAAAATTCGTTGAACTTCGAAGAATCAAGCGTTAAAGCGGATTGGTAGTCTATCGGCCTCTCCCCGAAATAGACGCAGAACATGGATGAAATAGCAGAGAATGTGATGTGATCGGGTAATCTATCCACCATCAGATCCTCCAGCATTTTTGTTATCTCGTTGAGGTGCTTGTGTACACCCTCTTTGAGCAGAAAGTTTACAACAGTGTATCCCGCGGTTAGGGTAAGTGGATTTCCGCTGAAAGTGCCAGCCTGATACACACCACCTGACGGGGCGATCATCTTCATGATGTCCTTTCTCCCCCCGAATATTCCGCAGGGCAATCCACCTCCTGCAATTTTGCCAAGGGTTGTTATATCTGGCTTTATACCGTAGAACTCCTGAGCACCACCGATTGAAACTCTGAATCCAGTAATTATCTCATCGAAAATTAGAAGGACATCATTTTCCTCTGTTATCTCTCTTACCTCCCTCAAATAGTTACCCTCTGGTAGAATTAAGCTTGAGTTTCCCATTATCGGTTCTAATATTACGCATGCGATATCCTCATCTCTCTCCAAAAGATTGGACAGGGATTCAGCATCATTGTATGGGACTTGGAGAGTGTTTTTAACGAAGTCACTTGGAATTCCCGCTGAGTTCGGAATTCCATGAGTGGTCGCACCACTACCAGCTTTCACAAGCACCGCATCGTGTGCACCGTGAAAACTGCCCTCGATTTTGACTATCTTATCTCTCCCGGTGTATCCTCTTGCAACTCTTAATGCACTCATGGTTGCCTCGCTTCCAGAGTTAACGAATCTAAGCATTTCCATAGATGGATATATTTCCCTGATTAGTTCTGCGTATTTTATCTCAAGCTCAATCGGAGTTCCATACAACCATCCATCCTCCAATTGGCTTTTAATCGCTTTAACCACCTCAGGGTGAGAATGACCAAGGATTAACGGACCGTATGCCATGCAACAGTCGATGTATTCGTTTCCATCTATGTCAAAAATTTTAGATCCCTTGGCTTTCCTAACATAAAACGGAAATGGTTTAACCGCCCTTACAGGACTGCTAACTCCTCCCGGAAGTAGCTCCACAGCCTTCCGATAAACTTCTTCCGATTTTTTAAGGTTTAACGAATTGAACATATCCAGATCAGACATGGCAACTCCTCCTTAAAGAAACTCAGCCATCTCTTTTGCGTGGTAGGATATTATCAAATCTGCTCCTGCCCTTTTTATAGCGGTTAGAATCTCGTAGGCAATAGCCTTTCCGTCAAGCCACCCCATTTTTTCAGCAGATTTTACCATGCTATACTCTCCACTAACATTGTAGGCAGTTATTGGTACATTGAAGGAGTCTTTGACCCTTCTGATTATATCGAGGTACGCAAGGGCAGGCTTTACCATCACAATGTCCGCTCCCTCCATTAAATCCAGTTCGATCTCCCTCAGAGCCTCATCAGAGTTATGAATGTCCATCTGGTATGACTTTCTATCTCCGAATGCGTAGCCTGAGTCTGCAGCCTCTCTGAAAGGAGAGTAGAAGTTTGATGCGTATTTCGCGGAGTAGCTCATTATCGGAATGTTCTCGTAACCGTTAGAATCAAGACCATCTCTTATGGCTCTTACCATTCCATCCATCATGCCCGATGGTGCAACTATGTCCGCTCCCGCTTCAGCATGACTGACCGCAGTTTTAGAGATTAAGTCGAGGGTCGGATCGTTCAGTATTTCTCCATCTCTCACAACCCCACAGTGTCCGTGGGTTGTGTACTCGCACAGGCAAACATCCGTAATGATGATGACCGAATCAAACTCCTTTTTTATCTGTCTGATCGCCTTCTGTATCACACCGCTCTTATCGTAAGCGGAAGAGCCGACTTCATCTTTGTATGAAGGTATGCCGAACAGAATAAAGGTACTCAGCCCGAGATCTAAGCATTCTTCCACTTCATCCACAGCCTTCTCCAAGGGATGACGGAAGTAGGAGGGCATGGATGGAATTTCTTTTCTCTCTTTGATGTTCTCATCAATGAAGATAGGTACAATCAGATCATCCTTCTTTACCTTTACTTCCTGAACTAATCTTCTCAGCTTTTCCGTTCTCAGCCTTCTCATCCTTGTTGTGGGGAACAAATTCATCACCTCCGAAAAGATACTCAACATAGTCTATGATTTCCGGTCTGCCATCCCTTGCAGCCTCCCTCAGACGAATAGTTGGAATCCTGAGGTATTTCTTGATTAGAGAGTTCGCAAATTCCTCTATAATCGGGAGCACCTCTTCGTTGAGGTTATACTTTGCGGATAGCTTGTTGTATAGCTCTATTATCTCATCTTTTTTGATCCTTTCCGCACTGGAGTACATCAGGCTTATTGCGGAGTTTGCTCTAACCTCTTTCAGGTTGTTCTTGAGGTTAGCAAGTTCCTCCCTGATTATCTTTTCAGCAAGCGGAATTTTTTCCTTCCTTTTTTCGAGGTTTCTTTTGCTAATCTCCCTCAGGTCATCTATTGTAAAGAGCTTAACATTCTCTATCTCGTTAACACTCTCCTCCACATCTCTCGGGAGAGCTATATCGATGATCAGGATGCCCCCATCTCGTCTGCTCATTACTCTCTCCACAAAATCCTTTCTAAGTATGTAGTGTGGAGCAGAAGTGGCAGAGATGATTACATCGCATTTCAGCATGAATTCCTCAAGCATGTCGAATTTCACTGCCATACCACCTATTTTTGTGGCGAGTTCTTCTGCTTTTTCGTAGGTTCTATTTGCAATCAGGATCGTGCATGCGGATCTGTTAGCAATTGAATTTGCGACGAGGGTACCCATCTCACCCGCACCGATTAGAAGCACGGTCTTATTCTTCAATGTTCCGAGTTCAGATTCCGCAAGTTCCACCGCAGCAGAACCTATACTTACCGAACCTTGATTTATTTGCGTGACGTTTCTGACCTTCCTTCCGGTGTTTATTGCCTTTGAGAATATCATCTCCAAATATTTCCCAACTCCCCCGAGATTCTTGCTTATGTTGTAGTAGTCTCTGATCTGCCCGAGGATTTGATCTTCACCAACCATCATCGACTCCAATCCAGAAGATACCCTCAATATGTGTTCGAGACATTCATCATCTCTGAGAAAGTCTATGTAGTGTTTCTCCACATCCATTCTGTCTGAGAACTCTTTCAGAATCTTAAGGGAATTGTTTCCCACCGCGTAGATTTCAACCCTGTTACATGTTAGAAGAACTGCACACTCAAAAATTTCGTCAAATGAGAGTAAATTCTCAATGACCTTTCTAATATCCTTCTGCCATACCTTCTCCAATATCTGTACGGGAGCTTTTTTGTGAGAGATGACCATGCATGAAATTTCCACCCTACCACCCCACGGGATGAGGAAAGTTTTCTCCCCCACTACTTATAACTTTAATTGTTAGTCAAGACCTTGATGCAAGCCATGAAATATTAAATATTAATGATCGGATTGAGTTCGGGAACACAGCACCAGCACTCCGGTTTCAGTTACATCAATTTCGGTAAAACCAAGGATCAACCGAGGACAATTAAAGTTATATTCTCCACTGGAATTTTAGATTCTATGATGGCGTTTGGAAGGTTCATTTATGGTGGGGAGATCCATGAAGGTCATTTTGAAATTACTGCAAAAAAACTGATTTTTGATGGAGTGGAATATGTGCTGGACTCCTTGAGGTTCCTTCCTCCGGTAAGGCCTTCGAAGATAGTGTGTGTTGGTGTTAACTACAGAGACCATGCTGAAGAGTTCGGGAAAGATGTTCCAGAAGAGCCAGTGATTTTTATGAAACCCGAGTCTGCTGTGATAGGAAATGAGGACACGATTTTGTTACCACCACAGTCCAAAAGGGTCGACTACGAAGGGGAGCTTGCAATTGTTATTGGCAGAAAGTGTAAGAATGTTTCAAAGGATGATGCTGAGGACTACATAATGGGGTACACTTGCTTTAATGATGTTACCGCGAGAGATTTACAGCTAAAAGATGGGCAGTGGACGAGGGCAAAATCCTTTGATACTTTTGCCCCGATAGGACCATATATAGTCCCTCTCAACCCCCTCAACCTACGGATACGAACTTACTTGAACTCGGAAATAGTGCAATCATCAAACACATCGAATATGGTTTTCAATCCATTTGAGCTCACGGAGTTCATCTCTTCGATCATGACCCTCAGAAAGGGAGATGTGATTGCAACCGGTACACCTTCAGGAGTGGGGGCTTTGAAAAAAGGTGATGTTGTAGAGGTAGAGATAGAGGGAATCGGCACTCTCAGGAACCATGTGGATTCGTGGGCGTAAGAGATGCGAAAATGAGAGAGCAGGTTGAAGAAATCTGAATGATGAAACTCAGTGATGAAACTATGTGAAAAAACCGAGATTGGTAAATGTTAAAGATTGGTAAATGTTAAAAACAATACTTCTTTCAAATTTATGTCCTATGCAAATTCAGGCACAACTTAGAGCGGTTGATCTATGGTCATCACACTCTCAATAAAACCTGCACGAATGCAATAACAAAAAGGTGAAGGAAATGAGTGGAGATAAATCGGATGGCGATAAATCGGATGGGTTAAATCTCGAATTAAGTAAGGAATACGATTTTCAGGAGGTCGAGGAGAGGTGGGTGAGAGAGTGGGACTCACTGGAGAACCTTTACTACTTTGACTGGAACTCCAAAAAGCCACACTTTATAATCGACACTCCTCCTCCATACCCAACCGGATCATTTCATATCGGAAACACCCTCAACTGGTGTTATATCGATTTTATAGCCAGATACAAAAGGATGAAGGGATATGAAGTGATGTTTCCGCAGGGATGGGATTGTCACGGATTGCCTACTGAAGTCAAGGTGGAGGAAAAGCACGGAATAAGCAAAAACGATGTGCCGAGGGATGTCTTCAGAAAGCTGTGCGTTGAGTTTACCGAAGAGAACATCAAAAAGATGAAGGAGACAATGAAAAGGCTTGGATTCTCCGTTGACTGGAGTAAGGAGTACATCACAATGTATCCCGAGTACTACTCCAAAACCCAGATGTCATTTGTTAGGATGTACGAGAAAGGGCTGATTTACAGAGCTTACCATCCCGTTATCCACTGTCCGAGATGTCAGACGACGATAGCTCTTGCAGAAATAGAATACAAATCCGGAAGAACAAGATTAAACTACATCAAGTTTGATGAAGGGGTTGTTATCGCAACAACCCGTCCAGAATTGATCCCAGCATGCGTGGCGATAGCAGTACATCCCGAAGATGACAGGTATAGAGATTTGGTCGGAAAAGAGGTTCAAGTTCCGAGTACCCCTTACAAAGCCAAAATACTTGAAGATGATGAAGTTGATCCGGAGTTCGGAACGGGAATGGTGATGATATGTACTTTCGGTGACAGGCAGGATGTGAGGTGGTGGAAAAAGTACGACCTCGAGCTGAGGTTGATACTCGATAAGAACGGGAGGCTGAATGAGAAAGCTGGAAAGTACAGAGGATTGACAATACCGGAGGCGAGAGAAAGAATCCTCGAAGACCTCGAGAAGGAAGGTAGGCTAATCAAATACGAAGAGGTTGAGCACAATGTTGGAGTTTGCTGGAGGTGCAAAACTCCCGTAGAGATAATTGCGGAGGAGCAATGGTTTGTCAAAGTTGATCATGATCGAATTTTGAGTGATGCGGAAAAAATAAAGTGGATTCCAGATCACATGTTCAGCAGACTCGTTAGCTGGGTAGAGGGCATGGAATGGGACTGGGTCATCAGCAGGCAGAGGATATTTGCAACACCTATTCCCGCATGGTACTGCAAGAAGTGTGGAGAGGTTGTTGTTGCAAGAGAAGAGTGGCTTCCAGTGGATCCAACCAAGGACTATCCGAAAGTTCCGTGCCCGTCATGTGGCTCTGTTGAGTTCGTAGGGGAGGATGATGTTCTTGACACATGGATGGATTCCAGCATAACCCCACTCGCCATTACCGGATGGCCTTTTGATCAGAAGGAGTACCCCACCCACCTCAGACCTCAGGGGCATGACATAATCAGAACATGGGCTTTCTACACAATACTCAGATCCTTAGCCTTGGTTGATGAGATACCATGGTACGAGATCGTCATCAACGGAATGGTTCTTGGAGAAGATGGCAGGAAGATGAGCAAAAGTCTTGGAAATATCATATCTCCTGAGGAGGTTATAGAAAAGTACGGTGCCGATGCCCTTAGACAGTGGGCGGCAAGCGGATCCACGGGAAGTGATGTCATATTTACTTGGAAGGAAGTCGTATCTGCGAGCAGATTCCAGCAAAAATTCTGGAGTATGCTTAGATTTTCAGCCATTCATCTTAGAGACTACAATCCGAGTGAAAAGGACATTGAGAATCTCAGAGATGTTGATAAGTGGATTCTATCTAAGCTGAATAGAGTTATAGAATCTGCAGACAAATCCATGTCCGCATACAGGTTTGATGATGCTTTAAAGGCAATAAGAAGCTTTGCATGGTATGATTTTGCAGATGACTATCTGGAAATCGTGAAGAACAGGTTGTACTCTGGAACAGAGGAGGAAAAAAATTCCGCAAGGTTCACTCTGATGAGAGTTATGGACTCTCTGATACGAATGCTTGCACCCTTCACGCCTTTCCTCTCTGAAGAGTGTTGGAGGGTTCTCTGTGAAGTTACAGGTAGAGAGTACGAGAGTGTGCACATCCAGAGTTACCCAGAGGTGGATGAGAGGTTCGTAGATGAGTCTGCAGAAGAAAAGGGAGAGATAATCCGAAGCATTGTTGCGGAAATCAGGAAACTGAAGCATGATAAGGGCATGGCTCTAAACGCCCCTCTAAGAAAAGTCATGATTTTTTCAGATAGGGATTTCGATATCAGAGATATTTCAGGAGCGGTTAACTCTGAAGTGGAAAGAGTTGAAGAGAGACCAAAAATTGAGACAAGACTCAGCAAGATAAAGCCTAAGTACAGCATAATAGGTCCTAAACTAAAAGATAAGGTGAGAAAAGTCATTAAAGCAGTTAACGAAATGAGTGAGGGCGAGATAGAGGCTTTGATCTCTGATGGTAGAAAAGAGGTAAATGTTGATGGAGAAAAACTTGAGATCAGCGCAGAATGGTTTGATTTTGAGTTTGAGAAGACAGTAGGAGGAGAGAATGTAGAGGTTATTGATGTTGGAGATGTACTTGTTGTTGTTAGGTTGTAAGGATCGATTATATGTTTTTTATTTTTAGATTTTATCTTTTAGTTAACATACCTTAGCCTACTTCTTCTCGTGTTCACTTTCGGATTCTGTTCTTGAACCTTCAGAACATAAGACAGAAAAATCACGCCGGGGCTGGGACT
>MTMT01000096.1 GCA_002010195.1 Archaeoglobus sp. JdFR-32 | reverse complement strand
AGAGGGAGAGGGAGAGGTTTTTTGAAGCCCTCAATAAATCGAGTATTTTGATCACAACCTCTCAATTCTTGATAAAGCACTTTAGTAGAATCAAAGGAAATTTTGATTTTATTTTCGTTGATGATGTAGATTCTGTGCTTAAAAACTCGAAAAATGTGAGCAGGATTCTCAATCTTTTGGGATTTCGGTATGATGGAGGCTGGAAGGGTGATGCAAGGGGTTGCTTGATGGTCTCCACTGCTACAGGTAGCTTGGGGAGGAACATAAACCTCTTCAGGAAGCTTCTGAATTTTGATATCGCGGAGTCCCCCACCATTCGAAATGTTGAGGATATCGCCATCAATTCCAAGAAGGTTGAAGTTTTAAGAGAGTTGCTTGAGAGAATGGGGAGAGGAGGTGTAATCTACACAAAATCTACGGAAGAAGCTGAAAGAATTTATGAGAATTTGAAGAAGGAGTTCAGGATTGGGCTGGTGGAGAAAGGACGAAAAAAAGAAAGGAACTTCGAGAAATTCAAGAAAGGAGAAATTGATTTTCTAATCGGCACATCCCATTATTATGGCACGCTTGTTAGGGGAGTAGATCTCNCGGAGAGGATCAGATTCGTTGTTTTTTACGGGGCTCCAGCATTCAAAATCAGCATCCATAACATGAGCATCTCTCTTTTGAGATCAATACTGTACAGGCTGAGTACGGNTCTTAGAGATTGGCTGAAGCTAGAAGAACCTGAAATAACCTCTGAAATCGAAAAATTTGAGAGAAATACGGATAATTTAAGAGAAAAGNTTTTTCTGCTACTGAGGGAGATAAGACATGCGAAAGTACATGGGTTTTTTGATTTTGCAGTTGAAGGGGAGGAAATAGTGTTCCCTGATGTGAGAACATATATTCAAGGATCCGGAAGAACATCAAGACTTTTTTCGGGAGGCATAACAAAGGGTGTTAGCTTCCTTCTCGAGGATGACAGGAATGTGATGAATGCCTTTATAAAGAGAGCGAGATACTATGATATCGAATTTGAGGAAAAAGATCTGGAGAATATTGATTTCGAAGTATTGAACAGGGAGATTGACGATAGCAGGGATACTTACAGAAAAAGGAATGAAATTGAGCTTATAAGGCCCGCGTTACTGATTGTTGAGAGCCCAACCAAGGCGAAACAAATCTCAAGGTTCTTCGGTAAGCCGGGAGTTAGAGTTGTTGACAACATGGTTGTTTACGAAACCGCAACATCCAGCTATGTTCTGCTTGTATCCGCTTGTATGGGGCATGTAACAGATCTAATAACGAATCGTGGATTTCACGGAGTTGAGCTCGAGTTCAATAAGCATAGCGACGGGCTTAGGCTTCATGAGTCAAAATCACGATCGTTAGGGTTTGTGCCAGTTTACTCCTCAATCAAAAGATGTGTGAGTTGTGGTAATCAGGTGACATTTCCTGTAGATGCGTGTCCAAAATGCGGTTCTGAGATTATAGATTCAGCAAAAATTATTGGTGCTCTTAGAAAACTTGCAAAAGAGACTGGTAACATCATTATCGCAACGGATCCTGATAGTGAGGGAGAAAAAATTGCATGGGATCTGAAAAATCTTTTAAAAGGGTGTGGAAATGTAAAAAGAGCTGAGTTTCATGAGATAACTAAAAAAGCGTTTGTTACAGCCTTGGAGAATTTAAGAGAAATTGATGAGAATTTGGTTAAGGCACAGATGGCAAGGAGAATTGAAGATAGGTGGATTGGATTCGTTTTAAGCCAGAAGTTATGGAGAGAGTTCGGAAATAAACATTTGTCTGCTGGAAGGGCTCAAACTCCCGTGCTCGGATGGATCATAGAGAGGGCAAGACAGCACAGAAGGAAAAAGATCATCGCAATAGTTGAGGAGATGGATTTAGCATTGGAACATGATAAAAGCGAATTTGATGTTGAGATACACCTAATAGAGGAGAAAAAGGTAGAAAGAACACCATTGCCACCTTACACCACCGATACTCTGTTGAGTGATGCGAATAGGGTGCTGAAGCTTGGAACAAAGCAATGTATGGAAATAGCCCAACATTTGTTCGAGAGCGGTTTGATAACCTACCACAGAACGGATTCTACAAGAGTTAGTGCTGTTGGGCTGAAGGTGGCTAAGGAGTATCTTGGAGGTGATTTCGCTGCCAGAGGGTGGATGCAGGAAGGTGCACACGAATGCATCAGACCTACAAGACCCTTTGATAAAACAACCTTGCAGAGGCTGATATATGAAGGAATACTTCAGATAAAACTGGATAAAAAGCATCTTGCGGTTTATGATCTAATATTCAGGAGATTTATGGCGAGTCAGTGCAGAAACTATGTTGTGGAGGTTGCAAAATATCGTATCACTTTTGACGGTAAGTATATCGATGCTGAGAGAACGGTGGGTGTGGAAGGTAGAGCGTACGAATTGTATGGGAGTGAAGTGGTAAGGAGAAGGTTACCCGAGGGAAGACATAAGGTTAAGGCAAAACTCATCAGGGTACCGGAGAGAGATCTACTGTCTCAATCGGACATCATCCAAATGATGAAGGAGAGGGGTATAGGGAGACCATCGACATATGCGGGAATAATCGAGAAGTTATTCATTAGGGGCTATGTAAGGGAAAGGGGTGGTAGGGTATTCCCTACGAGATTAGGGATTTCCGTATTCAATTTTCTATCCAATTTTCGAACATTTATATCCGAGGAGAGGACGAGAGCTATGGAAGATAAGATGGACAGGATAGAGCGGGGAGAACTCGATTTTGAATCAGCGATTGATGAACTCTATCGGGAGATATCGTTCATCGATCGTGTATGACTTTGAAATTTTTTGAAATTTTGTGTTTTAGAAAAGTTCATCTGCATGCTAATGGACATATGCATCAACTACTGCATGAATAACGCCGGGGGAGTAGTTTTTTACCTTTCTGTATTCGAGTATTTCAACTTTCTTCCCGAGTTTTTCCGCAGTAGTCACGAGCCTTTTTATGGGCCTCTCTCTGATCGCAAGTGGAACGGACTCGTGGTAGTGTATGTACCCGTCCTCTCTGATCGCCTTCATGCCTACCTCTATGAACTCATGGGAAAAGATGTGTCCCATTATGACTCTATCAGCAACTCTTTCAGGAGTGATGTACATCGAATCTCCGAGTATGGGTACTATATTTTCCGCTTTATTCAGCTTTATGTTTTCCAGCAGGTAGAAGTAGGAGTCAGGATTTATCTCTATCGAGTATATTCTCCTTGCATTTGAATGAACTGAGATCGGAATTGAGAAGTACCCTATCCCGGCAAACATATCTACAACAACCTCATCATCAATTAATTTTGCAATTCTCATCTTCTCATGCTGATTTCCAGTGCTGTACATCACCTTTTTCACATCAAGCTTGAACAAACAACCGTTCTCGAGCTTAATCGTTTCTGTGTGGCTCTTATCTCCCGCAAGAAATCGTAAGTTTGGTTTTCTAAGCTCACCCTCTTTCCCGAAGTCTCTCCACACGGATCTGCAATTCGGATGCAACTTAATTATTGCTTTTCCTATTTGTGATTCAAAATCATCCAACTCGCTTGGGATTTTTACGAGGATTATATCGCCTATGATCTTGTACGATTTCGGTACAAACTTTTGAAGGTGTGTAGGTATAACCTCTTTCAGAACATCTTTGAGATTTCTCTCCCTTGCGAACACTGGCTTGTCCTGAGATACGATCTCGAAATCCATCCTAAGTTTAGATAGCTCGAGTAGGTCTCTATCAGCATACTCTTCTTTGATTGGAATTATTACATGATCTCCGTCAACGCTGATTAGCCTCTTCCTATCCTTTACTCCTCTAGATTCAAGAAATTTTCTTACCTCTTCCGCCCCCTCTTTTTTAACTTTAATCGCGGGAAACCTCACATTTCTGTTCATATCCATATCCTCTATCCATTATCCCATTTATCTTACTTCTACATTTATTCTTCCAAACTCGGGAATACATGTATCTCCCGTCCATCCTCAATGTACATCACTTTTTCACCTATTCTTAGGTTGGAAGGGTTTCTTGCCTGAACTATCGCCTGATCGTAGGGTCTTAGAACCTCAACCACATCCTCNTCTGCGTTAACGACCACACTCCACTCGACATCCTCNCTCCTTTTTATAACAACGGGGTTTCTCAGCCTGTGCGTTCTTCCTCTCGAGTCGATCGCCTTGTCTTTTGCGGGATTGGTTACGACCAAAATCCTGTCATCATCCTTTACAACATCTCCTTCTCTGTATGCCTTGAATCTGATGGAGTAGGTGGTTCTGTAAATATCTCTCCCATCCTTTCTTCCTGAGATCTTTTTACTCTCTTTGATAGTCCCTCCAAGCTCCTCAGCAATTTTTCTGGAAATTTTTTTGGCAAGGTTTCGATCCCCGATATAGAAATCGATACCCTCTTTTCTCTTCTCTATTTTTGAAACGAATGCTGTTGGATTGTCCTTCTCTCTTGACACCTCCTCGTTGACTATCTTCTTAGCTCTTTCAAGTTCGTAACTTTCAATATTTCTTCCATCTGCTCTTATCTGGATTATGGATTCGAAATAACCTCCGTAGAATCTACTACATCTTTCGCAAACCTCGTTTCTTCTTCTGATCTCGAATGGAATCTCTTTTGTTACGGTTTCCCCAAGTATTTTGCCATTAATCTTAAGAATAGCGTTGTTCATACCTGTTTGGATGATCTCAACAGATTCGATCTCATAAAGGGGATCGTGATATATCTGTTTTATCGAGGAGGAGTATATTGCGGAGATCTCCTCGATATCCTTCCACTTTTCATCAAAAAATCTACCACATTTTGGACAGTGCCTTATCTCCACATACGGGTGGAAGCTTACGATCTCCTTTCTCTCGATATAGCATTCAGCACAGATCTCAAACTTCGTGTCCCTTCCACATACAGGGCATTTCCTCATCCGATTATAAATTGTGGGCTGTGTTTTAATTTTTATTGGTGTTGGGTTCGAGTTTGGGGTTGGATGGTTGAGGGGTTTGTATTGGGTGAACTCATGCGGTGTACAGAGGCTGTTCGGTTGAACCCGATCTGGCTTGGAAATCGGAGTTCAATCAAAAAACTAAAAGTAAAAGGTTTAAATAAACTTGGGAAGACAAGGGGATGGTATGTGTCATCAGTGTAAAACCCCTGTAAAACCATGTGTGACTGATGTGAACCCTGTGGTGTGATCATGACAAAGCCGATAACAGGAGCGGTGACGGAAATGATGGAAACGATGGAAAGGGTGGGAACGATGAACGCTGTGGTGAAAACACTCACCGCATGCTTGCAGTGTGGAACCTGTTCTGCAAGTTGTGTGTCAAAGTCATCTTTCAATCTGAGGAAGATAGTTATGGATTTTGTTCTAGACGGTAAGGATTTTGATAGCTCTATTTGGGATTGTACCACTTGCTTTGCATGTCAAACGAGATGTCCGAGGGAAATCCCTTTAACGGATGTGATAGTGGATTCAAGAAGAAAACTCGTGGAAAGTGGTAGAACTCCTCCAGAGGTGCGGGACATCTTCATTTCAATCCAGAAATTCAGAAACCCCTTCGGAGTACCGTCTCAGGAGAGAAAGTCTTGGTTGAGGAAGCTTAAGGTTGAAAAAGGGATTCCGGATATTTCGGATGGGGTTGAGTATTTTTGGTTTATCGGTTGCTTCAACTCCGTTGATCCGAGAAGTAGAATGGTTGTGGAGAAAGTTGCGGACATATTTAATGAGATCGGGATCAACTACGGGATTAGTGAATCGGAAGGATGTTGTGGGAACGATGTGTATGCTATGGGTGAAGAGGGGTTATTCGAATTGCTGAAGGAGGAGAATACAAAGTTCCTCAGGGAAAACGGAATTAGGAAGATTATAACAACCTCCCCTCACTGCTACAATGCTTTTAAGAATTACTACTCCTCACTTCAAGTTTACACGCCCGTAGACATAGTTCACTCCGCAATACTGGATGAGGAGCTGAAATTTAAATACGATGTCACATATTCTGTGACCTACCACGACCCCTGTTTTCTCGGGAGGTATAACGGTGTGTATGAGAAGCCAAGGGAAGTTCTTAAAGCTATTTACAATATCGAGATCATCGAAATGCAGAGAACAAGAGAGAACAGTTTTTGCTGTGGAGGGGGTAGTGGTAATTTTATGAGGACGGGATCGAAGCCCAATGTTCAGAGAGCAAAGGAAGCTATAAGAACTTCCGCAGAAATTCTTGCTGTTTCCTGCCCACTGTGTATGAACATGCTGAACGACGGAGTAAAATCTTTGAATTCCGAGATGAAGGTTATGGATGTGATGGAGTTAATACATAAGGCTGTTTTCGGAGAGAAGTGATGTCGAAAGCGGGGCTGATAGATTACTCCGGTTGATTGGTGTGTCTGTTGGAATGTCCGTTCATTTAACATTCTTCTCAGTTTCAATCCTTGCACCCATAAAAGTTTAATATTGGGTTGCGAAATTTTCCTTGAGGATATGCATGGAGATTAATGTGGTGTTATCATCCCATAGGGTTGAATTCTTACCCCTTTTCAGAGATGAAGCCATCACCGCGGATGTGATAATTCTTGAAGAGCCACCGAACGATAGATTATTCCAGTTTTTTGACAACAGGCTAAGTAACGAGGAGTATGTTCGGGGACTTGACACATCCTTCCCCCTGTACACTTACTTTCTCTCAGACATGCTCAAGCATCTCCACACGATGGGGAAGAAGATTTTTCAGATTGAGCCGTATCTCGAAACGATTCAGAGAATCCAATCTGCAATCCAGAACGGCACATTCGATGAGGTGGTGAAGGATAAGAAAATTGAGAAGATTAGAGATGTAGAAAAAAAAGCTTTTGGAGCTTTTATCGACTATCAGGAGACTTTTATGTCGGGTGATTTTGATAAACTTGTTTTAGCAACAATCAAGTTCTCGAAGGCTGATGCAGAAAGGTTCGTTTTGAGGGATTCGTTGAGGCTTGAGGCAATATTGAAGTTGCTGGAGGAGGTAGAGAGAGAAGATTCGGAGATTAAGGTGATAATAGAGGCGGGGTCGATCCACACAAAAATACCTGAGAGGTTGGACAAGTTGCTCCATAGAGATTATGTCACAACAATCAATCTGAAAAGCAAAGCATCAGAAATTATCGGAATAGAGGAGGTAAAAAATCCGGGTACACAGCTTACCGAGCTATTCATCAATAGGAAGAATGTAGGTGTAGATGAAAAACTTAGGTTACTCTCTGCGAGGAGTCTGGTTTACATCTCCAAGATATCTCCTGAGGAGATGATGCCTGACGAGGATAATAAGTTTCCGCACCTGCTTGAGGAATACACGATCACTCGTGAGGTATCTGAGATGTCCTATGAGCGATGTAGGGAAGAGTTCCTGAGCATTTGGAGAGAGAGGTACAGAGCGTAGTTGTAAACTATGCCATCAGTCAAACCAAGCATAGCTCAGCTGGGGATCCCCTCTTGCAGAGCTCCTCATTAATTATATATTCCCGTTTGGTTTTCTTTCGTTATGGAATCTGTGTTCTCCATTGCCATTCCTTCCTCCACACTTTCGAATGAAATGGATAATAAGATCAAGGCGTATAAGGTATGGCAGATTGCAAGAGCATGTGCGATTTACAGAGTTGAGAGGATATACATCTACAGAGACCCGGCGAAAGATGAAACTGACTACATCAAGGAGGTTTTAGAGTATCTCGAGACACCACAGTATCTCCGAAAGCATCTTTTCCCTATCAAAAAAACATTGAGGTTTGTTGGAGCACTACCTCCTCTTGCCATTCCATCTCATCGCCCGAAACATTTAAAAATCGGTGAGTCGAGGGAGGGAGTCGTAAGAAAAGTTGGTCCTGACGGGACGTGCTGGGTCGATATTGGTCTACCCGCCCTGGCTCTCCTCAAGGCGAAAAAAGAGAGGGGAGCCCGCGTGACCGTCAGGGTCTGTTCGAGACAACCGTTGGTGGTAGAGGAAAGTGAACCTGAGTCCTACTGGGGATTCAGAGTTGAAAAAACGAGTCTAAGGAATCTCCTAAGTGGAGATGCGGTGATACTCTCGAGGAACGGAGAGGATGTGAGGAATAATACAGATGAACTCCTGAAGAGGAAGATTTTCCTCTTCGGAAGTCCCGGTGAGGGAGTTCATAGCATTGCGGAGAAACTGGGGATTGAGATCCCTCCGAATATAAAATCGATAAACACGATACCGAATCAGGGAACTGAAACCGTGAGGGTGGAAGAAGCGATAATTTCAACCCTTGCGATAAGAAATATGCTCCAATAAGCTCGATAGAGAATGAATGGCATCAGATCTGAGGTTGAGGTATAGAGTTTGAGGTAAATTAAAAAATTTGGAGATTAGGTTGAAAGCATTAAATTAAAAATTTGGATTAGAAAAAGAAGGTGGTAAGTAATGAAAGAACACAGACCGAGAAGAGGTTCGATGGCATTTTCCCCGAGAAAGAGAGCCAAGAGTATCGTACCAAGGATAAGGGCTTGGCCCGAAATCAGTGAAGCAAAGCCACTCGGTTTTGCCGGCTATAAGGCTGGCATGACGCATGTTGTGATGGTTGATGATAGGAGGAACTCTCCAACATACGGAGAGGAGATTGTTATTCCCGTAACTGTTCTTGAGACACCTCCGCTTAGGGTTGCGGGAGTAAGGGCTTATGCAAGAACTCCTTATGGTTTGAAGATAATTGGTGAAGTCTGGGCGGAGAACCTTGATGAGCATCTTGAGAAGAGAATTAATCTACCGAAGAAGACCACGAATATAAATGACATAGATGTCGACAAGGTCGATCATTTCAGACTTGTAACCTACACCCAACCCTACAAGATAACCGGAGTTCCAAAGAAAGCCCCGGACATAATGGAGCAGAAGGTTGGAGGAGGAAACTCCGCTTTTGATTATGTAAAAGAAAAACTTGGTGAGGAGATTAGAGTTTTTGAGGCCTTTGAAGAGGGGGCTATTATTGATGTAACTTCAATTACGAAGGGCAAGGGATTTCAGGGCCCTGTTAAGAGGTGGGGAGTAATAACATTGAATGCTAAGCATGCGAGGAGCAGTAAGCACAGGAGGGTAGGTAACCTCGGTCCGTGGAATCCCCACCATGTTAGACCAACCGTGCCTCAAGCAGGTCAGATGGGCTTCCATCAGAGAACCGAGTTCAACAAGAGGATAATCAAGATGGGTGAGAATGGAGAGGAGATCACACCTAATGGCGGATTTGTGCACTACGGTGTGTTGAGAGGAGATTATGTCCTCGTTTCTGGAAGTGTGCCGGGAAGTGTTAAGAGATTAGTTAGGTTCAGATATGCCTTGAGACCTCCATCTAAGGTGTTTGAGGGTGTGAATGTAATATATGTGAGCACAACATCCAAGCAGGGCAGGTGATTTTTGTGAAGGCTAAGGTTTGCGATCTAAAAGGTGAAGTCGTGGAAGAAATTGAACTTCCGAAAGTATTTGAGACAGAATTCAGACCGGACCTAATCAAAAAAGCGGTGTTGGCGATACAGAGTAAGAGAAGACAGCCTTACGGACCGAACCCCCTTTCGGGAATAGATTACTCTGCTGAAAACTGGGGCCCAGGACATGGGTATGCAAGAGTGCCGAGACTTAAAACCGGAAGAAGGGCAGCAATAGTCCCTCAGGCGGTAAAGGGCAGAGCACCACATCCACCTAAGGTTCAGAAGGTATGGAAGGAAAAAATCAATAAGAAGGAGATGAGAAAAGCTCTATGTTCTGCAATTTCTGCAACGATTAATCCGGAAATCGTTTCTGAAAGACCGCATAAGTTTGAAGGAGAACTTCCGAAAATCGTTTCCGATGATTTTGAAGATTTAGAGAAAACAAAAGATGTTATAGCGGTTTTGAAAGCAATAGGAGTTTATGAGGATGTGGAGTATGCTAAATCGAGGAAGAGGTATCGTGCGGGAAGAGGAAAAATGAGAGGAAGGAGATATGTAAGCAAGAAGAGTATCCTCATAATTACCGGAAAGCACTGCCCCCTCCACAGATCTGCGAGAAATCTTCCGGGGGTGGATGTGGTTTACGCAAGAAACTTGAATGTTGAACTTTTGGCTCCCGGAACAAAACCCGGTAGATTGACCGTTTGGACCAAGTCCGGAGTACGGGCATTGGAGGGATGGTTATGCTGATAAAGTGCTTCCTAGTTACCGAAAAAACTACCGCAGAGGTTGAGAAGAACATTTTAACTGCCATAGTCGATAAAAGGGCGAGAAAGGAGGACATAAAGAGGGACATAGAGAAGAGATTCGAGGTTGAGGTTGAGAAAATCAATACTCTGATCACTCCAAAAGGTGAGAAAAAAGCCTACATCAAGCTTAAAAGTGATTACTCCGCTGAGGAAGTACTTTCAAGGCTCGGAGTGTTCTGATGAGGTGATTTAGATGGGTAAAAGAATAATATCTCAAAATAGAGGAAAAGGAACACCAACTTATAGGGCACCTTCACACAGGTATAAGGCTAAATTGAAGCATATATACGGTGATGTTGAAGCGAGGGTGATTGATATCGAACATGATCCAGCGAGAAATGCTCCTATTGCACTTGTAAAACTTCCAAGTGGTGAGGAGAAGTACATAATTGCTGTTGAAGGGATCGGCACGGGGGATATTGTTGAAGCTGGTGAGAATGTCACGCTAAAACCCGGTAACATAACCAAGTTGAGGAACATCCCCGAAGGTACACCGGTCTGCAACATTGAGTCGCATCCGGGTGATGGCGGAAAGTTTGTTAGAGCGAGTGGAACATTCGCCTTAGTGGTGTCTCACGAGGAAGAGAGAACGCTTATTCAGATGCCTTCTGGTGTTTTGAAGTGGTTCAATCCTGAGTGCAGAGCGATGATCGGAGTTGTTGCTGGAGGGGGAAGAACGGACAAGCCATTCGTGAAAGCGGGTAAGAAGTATTACAGGTATAGGAGTAAGGCGACCAAATGGCCCAGAGTTAGAGGTGTAGCGATGAATGCTGTAGACCATCCGTTCGGTGGTGGAAAGCATCAGCATACAGGAAAGCCAAAGACGGTTAGCAGAAACGCACCACCAGGAAGAAAGGTTGGTAGTATTGCTGCAAGAAGAACAGGAGCCAAGAGGTGATGTTTATGGCACTTAAAAGCAAGGTTGTTAGACCGAGAGATTTCAAATATAGGGGATATACACTTGAAGAGCTTAAGAATATGACTCTTGAGCAGTTTGCAAAATTATTGCCATCGCGGGAGAGAAGGAAAGTATTGAGAGGATTTACGGAGCAGGAGGAAAAACTCCTACGGAAGTTGAGGAAGAAGGATTTGGTTAAAACGCATTGCAGAGATATGGTGGTCCTTCCTGAAATGGTCGGGAAGATCATCATGGTTCACAACGGTAAGGACTTCGTCAGGGTTGAAGTCAAGCCGGAGATGATCGGACACAGGCTCGGTGAGTTCGCTCAGACAAGAACATTCATCAAACACAGCGGTCCGGGTGTTGGAGCGACGAGGAGTAGTAAGTTCGTTCCACTCAAGTAGGTGGTAGGATGGCAAGGGTTAATTATGCTTATGAACCAGAGGATGTGACGAAATCCGCCAAAGCAATGGGATATGAGATGGACATCAGCTTTAAACATGCGGTAGAGCTTTGCAGGGAGCTTAAGGGCAAAAAGCTCGAGCAGGCAAAGAGGTACTTGGAGGAAGTAGTAGAGATGAAAAGAGCGGTACCCTTTAAAAACCACAAGAAAAAAGTCTCCCATAAAAGAGGACTGGAGAAGTGGTATGCTGGCAGATATCCACAGAAAGCAGCCAAGAATATCTTAAAGGTGATTAGGAATCTGGAAGCGAATGCGGATTACAAGGGTATCGAGAAGGAGAGGTTAATCATAACTCATGCTCAGGCTAAGAAGGGTAGAGTTCTGAAGAGGTATATGCCGAGAGCATATGGTAGAGCTACACCCAAGTTTAAGGTTCTCACGACAGTTGAATTTGTTGCAGAGGTGCGATAATGGCGGTTGAGAGGAAGTTTGTCGAAGACAGAGTAAGGAAACTTAGGGTGAAGGAATGGATGGCACAGGAAGTAAGGAACGCGGGCTTTGGTGGTGTGGATATAACAAGAACCCCCCTTGGTACACAGATAACTCTGTTCGTTGAAAGACCCGGGCTTGTAATTGGAAAAGGAGGGAGGAGAATCAGAACACTCACGGAAAAACTCAAAGAATTCGGAATAGAGAATCCGCAGGTTAGTGTTGACGAAATCAAGAAACCGGAGTTCAATGCCAAGTTGATGGCATCACTGCTTGCAAGAGCCCTTGAGAGGGGTTGGTATTTCAGAAAGGCTGGATACAGGTTCTTGTACAGAATAATGGAAGCAGGAGCAAAGGGATGTGAGATCGAAATCAGTGGAAAGCTGACCGGTGAGAGAGCAAGAACAGAGAAGTTTGTCGCAGGAACGATTGTTCATACCGGTGAGCCTGCAAATAGCTGTGTTGTAACTGGCTACGACATCGCCATCAAAAAGCTCGGCGTTCTCGGTGTAAAAGTGAGGATAATACCTCCCGATGCGGAGCTTCCGGATGAATTCGAAGTAAAGGATGTGCTGGCAAAGGATGAACAGGAACAGGCGAGTGAAGCTGAGAGGGAAGAAAAAGAAACTCCTGCGGAGACGGAAGTACATGAGTCTAAGGACTCTGAGGATGAACCTGTGTCTGGGGATGCAGAGGAATCCGAAGAGGAAGATGAGGGGAAATCTGAAGAGGAGGAGTCTGAGGAAGGGGAAGCTAAGGCTGAGTGAAGGTGGTTTGAATGAAAATGAGCGATATAAGGAAGATGTCGAGAGAGGAAAAACTGAAAAAGCTATTGGAACTCGAAAACGAGCTTTTGAGGGTTAGAACACTGATAAGATCTGGTGGAGCTATCGAAAATCCGGGGATGGTGAAAGCTATCAAAAAAGACATTGCCAGAATAAAGTTAGCACTCGGTGAGGAGGGATATAAGGTTTGAGGGAGAATAGCTTGGATCAGATAATCGCTCATGAACTTATAGGGCTCGAATGCGAGGTACTTGAATCTCCGAATAAGTCGGAGATAGGATTATCTGGAGAGATAATAGATGAAACTATGAAAACGATCACGATTCAGACGGATAGCGGAATGAAAATGATTCAAAAAAAAGGTAGGGTGTTTAAGATAAGGTATCGTAGGAAGTTGTTGAGGTTGAGTGGTGATTTAATCATCGCTCGCCCAGAGGAAAGAATAAAGAAGGGACTTTTAATCATTAAAAGGAGTAAAGGAAGAAAATGTGCTGTGTGTGGTGCGAAAAGGCTGAAAAGGTAGTTGAGAAAGGATGAAGAAGGTGATTAGATGAGGGACATAGGTTATGATGTTAAACCTCCTGAGAACGAATGCGAGGATGAGAACTGTCCGTTCCATGGAAAACTTCCGGTGAGAGGACAGGTTTTCAGAGGAAGGGTGGTGAAAACTTACAAAAAATCTGCGGTAATCGTAAGAGAGTTGCTGAGGTATGTACCAAAATATGAGAGGTACATAAAGAAGATATCCAAGCTTCACGCTCACAATCCACCCTGTATAGATGCGAAAGAAGGTGATGAGGTTACAATAATTGAATGCAGACCGTTAAGCAAAACGAAATCCTTTGTAATCGTTGAAAAATCATCTGAGGTGACGGAATGAGGGCGAGAAAATCTAAGGTTCCAAGACCGCTCCCAACCGGTGCGAGGCTGGTTTGTGCAGACAACACGGGAGCGAGGGAACTTGAAATCATCTCGGTCAAGGGATATAAGGGAGTTAGAAGGAGGTATCCCTCTGCAGGGGTTGGTGATATAGTCGTGGTGAGCGTGAAGAAGGGCACGCCGGAAATCCGAAAGCAGGTTCATTATGCGGTAATCGTGAGGCAGAGAAAAGAGTTCAGAAGACCTGATGGCACGAGAGTTAAGTTTGAGGACAACGCAGCAGTAATAACAGATCCAAATGGAAATCCGAAGGGTAGTGAGATAAGGGGTGCGGTTGCAAGAGAAGCAGCGGAGAGGTTCTCCAAGATAGGTACTATAGCATCCGCAATAGTTTAGGGAGGTTGTATTATGGTTCCGAAATCAAAACAACCAAGAAAACAGAGAAGGTGGCTGTATAAGACATCAAAGCTTCATGAGAAGCACAGATTGCTTAATGCCACTCTTTCAAAAGATTTAAGGAAGAAATACGGTAGAAGAAGTCTGAGAGTAAGAAAGGGAGATAAGGTAAAGATTATGAGAGGAGAATTTGCGGGGACGGAAGGAAAGGTTCTGGAGGTTGACCTGAAAAAGGCAAGAATCCTCGTGGAGGGAGTAACAACAACGAAAATGGATGGAACGGAGGTTTCAGTTCCAATTCATCCGTCCAATGTCATGATAACGAGTCTTGGTGAAGTGGATTCGGTTAGAAAGAAAAAACTAAAGGAGCAGGGGTGATATAATGCACCAAAAAAGATTATCTGCACCAAAAACCCTCAAGATACCGAGAAAAACAGATAAGTGGGTTATAAAGACATCTCCCGGTCCACACGATGGACGAGCAATGCCTCTCCTGATCCTTGTTCGAGATTTTCTCGGACTTGCGGATACGGGGAGAGAGGCAAGAAGGATCATCTCCGCAGGCAAAATACTCGTGGATGGAAGGGTTGTTAAGAACTACAAGTTCCCCGTGGGATTGTTTGATGTAGTAACCATTCCGGAGATTGAGAAGAGCTACAGGATAGTTTTCGACGAGAGAGGTAGATACATCCCGAAGGAGACGGAGGAGGCGGACAAGAAAATCTATAAGGTAATCGGCAAGACACTTCTCAAGGGTGGAAAGATCCAGCTGAACCTTTTCGATGGAACTAACATTCTTGGAAGCAACGAGATATCAACAAAAGATACGCTCGTCCTCAAAATACCGGAGAAGGAAATCCTCAACCATATAAGATTTGAGGAAGGAGCGCTCGTGATGATCATCGGAGGCACTCATGCAGGAGAAATCGGGAGGATAAAAGAGTATAAGGTTGTTAGAGGTTCCGCACCCAACCTTGTAACGGTAGAAGGTGAGACGAGAGATATCACGACAATTGAGGATTATATATTTGTTGTGGGAGATAAAGAAGCTGAGAAACCTATAATTGATTTGGGAGTGTGAAAAAATGGACATGAGGGAGCTTTTGATTGACAAAGTCGTCATAAATATGGGTGTTGGAACGAGCGGTGAGAGGCTTCAGAAGGCAATTCAGTTGTTGGAGAACTTAACGAATCAAAAACCCGCAACAACTTATGCGGAAAAAACGATAAAGAACTTTGGCATCAGGAAAGGTGAGGCAATAGGAGCTAAGGTAACACTCAGAGGGGAAAAGGCTGAGGAATTCTTGAAAAATGCACTTAGTGTGGTTGAATATAGGTTAAGAAGAAGACAAATCAACCCCGGCAACTTCTCATTTGGAATTCATGAGCACATAGACCTTCCCGGGGTTGATTACGATCCGGATGTTGGAATTTACGGTATGGATGTCAATGTCTCGCTCAGGAGAAGAGGGTATAGGGTCAAAAGAAGAAGAGTTGCAAGATCGAAGATAGGTAAGAATCATGTAATCACCAAAGAGGAGACAATTGAATTTTTGAAGAAACTTGGTGTGGAGGTTGAATAAAATGGAGAGAAGCGGAAAGATATTCGGCAGAGGAGCAAACGAATGCAGAAGATGTGGGAGAAAGGCAGGACTCATCAGAAAGTACGGGCTTTATCTGTGCAGGCAGTGTTTTAGGGAAGTAGCTTCAGAGCTTGGATTTAAAAAGTACTGGTAGGTGAAGGATTATGAGCTTAAGTGATACTCTCTCAAATACAATGATAGCAATAAAGAATGCGGAGAATGCGGGATATGAGTACTGCATAGTAAGACCCGCGTCAAAGCTTGTGGGAAATGTATTGAAGGTTATGAAAGACTACGGCTACATTAGAGAGTTCGAGTACCTCGATGATAATCAGGGTGGGGCGTTCAAGATAACCCTGATGAAGAGAATCAATGATTGTGGTGCGATAAGGCCAAGGATGAGTGTAAAGCATACAGAATATGAAAAGTTCGAATCACGATTCCTTCCCGGAAAAGATTTTGGAATTCTCGTGGTCTCAACTGTGAAGGGCGTAATGTCTCAGAAAGAGGCAATAGAGAAAGGATTGGGTGGAGTACTGCTTGCTTATGTTTACTGAGGTGGTCGCTGTGGCGGAAAATGAGAGAGTCGTAGAAATCCCGGAAGGAGTTGAGGTGGATGTTGAGGGTAATGATGTTGAGGGATACACAATAACAGCCAAGGGTCCGAAAGGCGAAAATACGAGAAAACTCAAGTTTAGAGGAATTATTATTGAGAAAAAAGATTCAAAGATTCTTGTTTACTCTAAGGAAGACAAAACAAGAATGAAAGCGATGGTTGGAACCTTTGCTTCACATATAAGAAACTTGCTAAAGGGTGTGAATGAGGGGTTTGAGTATAGGCTGAAGGTGGTTTATGCACACTTTCCCGTTAAGCTTAGAGTTGAAGGAGATGAGGTAGTTATTGAGAACTTTCTCGGAGAGAAGCATCCGAGAAGATCAAAAATTGTTGGGAGAACACAGGTTAGGATAGAGGGCAGTGATATAATCGTTTCTGGAATTGACAAGGAAGAATGTGGTCAAACCGCTGCAAATCTTGAACAAACTACGAGGATAAAAAATCTCGACACGAGAATTTTCCAAGATGGAATTTACATTGTGGAAAAACCTTGATGAGGTGGCAAAATGGGTGAAGAGAAAGTTTCAGAAAATCAGAAGCCAGAGCTTGATGGTGAGACTAAAAGACTTCTTAAGGTTAGATTTAGACAGAAACTTAAGAAACCTGAGTTCAGAAGATATGAAGCTCATAAAAAACTCAGATTAAGGAATAAAAGCTGGAGAAGACCGAGAGGTATGGATAATAAAATGAGGAAAAGAATAGCCGGTAAAAAACCTGTAATGGTTGGATTTGGAGCACCATCGGCTGTGAGAGGTCTTCATCCAAGTGGATTCGTGGAAGTGCTCGTGACGAATCCGGCTGAGCTTGATGGCATCGATCCGAAGAGACAGGCGATTAGAATCGCTTCAGCGGTTGGACTTAGAAAGAGGCTTGCTATAGAAGAAAAGGCGAAAGAAAGGGGTATAAAAATATTAAATCCTGTGCAAAGGTGAAAGCATGAATTTGAAACTTCAAAGAAGACTTGCAGCGGAAATATTGAAGGTTGGAGAGAATTCAGTGTGGATGGATCCTGATGAGCTTGAGACAATAGCTGAAGCGGTGACGAAGGAGGACGTTAGAGGGTTGATCGAGGAAGGAATAATCAGAAGAAAACCCGTTAAGGGTGTTAGCAGAGCGAGAATAAGGAAGAGAAGAATGCAAAGGAAGAAAGGCAGAAGGAGAGGACATGGTAGAAGAAAAGGTAAGAAGACCGCAAGAATGCCGAAGAAAGAGAGATGGATGATGAGAATAAGAGCATTGAGAAGAAAACTCAGGGAGCTAAGAGATTCTGGAAAAATAGAACGAAGAACATACAGAATGCTCTATAGAAAGGCAAAGGGTGGAGAGTTCAGAAGTATTGCTCATCTGGAATCGTACATAATTGCGAATAAGCTAATAAAAGAAGAGAGTTGAGGTGATCAAATGGCTAAGGGTCCTCGATACAGAGTTCCTTATAGAAGAAGAAGGGAAGGAAGAACGAATTATCGAAAAAGATTGAGGTTGCTGGTTTCCAAGAAGCCGAGACTTGTTGTGAGGATAACGAACAGGAGGGTGATAGCTCAGATTATAGAGTACTCCCCTGAAGGTGATAGAGTACTCGTATCGATAGATTCTACCAAGCTCAGAGATCTGGGATATAAAGGAGATCTTAATAACACGCCTGCAGCATATCTTACGGGTATCTTAATCGGTAAAAAAGCCCTCCAAAAAGGAATCCAGTCAGCGGTTCTCGATATCGGGTTGAAAACACCATCAAAGGGTTCAAGAGTTTTTGCTGTGCTCAGAGGAGCGGTAGAATCTGGGCTCGATGTCCCTCATTCTGAGGAAGTATTCCCGGATGACTCACGAGTTAGAGGAGAGCATATTGCTGAGTACTACGAGAGGACTGGTGGATTTGGTGAGTATGAGAAAAGAGGAATTAAACCGTCGGAACTTCCCGATCATGTTGATGAAATAAAATCCAGAATAATGGAGATGGTTGAATGAATGTAACGGAGTGGGTTCCCAGAACAAGGCTCGGGAAACTCGTAGCAGAGGAGAAAATCAGAACAATCGATGAGGCGATAGCGAGCGGACTCCCTCTTAAAGAGCCAGAGATAGTCGATGTCTTGCTACCTGAGCTTGAGGACGAGGTTATAGAAATCACCCTTGTTCAGAGAATGACGGATAGCGGAAGGAGAACCAATTTCAGGGTTACAGCGATAGTAGGAAATCGGGATGGATATGTGGGGATTGGAACTGGAAAAGCATCTCAGGTTGCTCCAGCAATTCAGAAAGCCATTACGAATGCTAAACTAAACATATTCAAGGTTAACAGAGGGTGTGGTTCATGGGAGTGTGGATGTGGCGGAAACCATTCCATACCCTTTAAGGTTACCGGAAGTGCAGGGAGCGTGAGGGTTACCCTCATCCCTGGTCCCAAGGGTCTCGGGATTGTTGCAGGAGATGTTGCGAGAAAGGTTCTTGAGCTTGCAGGAGTAAACGATGTGTGGACATTCACTAAGGGGAACACAAGAACAACAGTCAATTTCGCAAAAGCGACTTTTGAAGCTCTGAAAAGAACCATGTACATGAAGAGGTGATTGGGAGATGAAGTACTATGCTGTGGTGAGGTTGAGGGGCAGACATGATATCCATAAGGAGATCAGAGACACCCTCGAAATGCTGAGACTCCATAAAAAGTATCATTGTGTTATAGTGCCAGAGAACGACTCGTTCAGAGGAATGCTGCAGAAGGTAAAAGATTATGTCGCCTACGGAGAGATTAGTTCTGAGGTCCTTGCAGAACTTCTCAGAAAAAGAGCAAGACTCCCCGGGAACAAAAGGTTAGATGAAAATTATGTTAAAGAAAAAACGGGTATGGGTATTGATGAGTTTGCAAAAGCGGTTTTGGAAGGAAAAGCCAAGATTTCAGATCTCGGCATAAAGCCGGTTTTCCGCTTACACCCTCCGAGGGGAGGCTTGAAGAATATAAAGTGGCACTATCCGATGGGGGAACTCGGTTATCAGGGTGAGAACATCAACAAGTTGATTTACAAAATGAGGTGATTTTTAATGCCGAAGAAGAGAATTAAAAAGATCAGAGGAACGAGAACCTGCGGTGGAGGCTCTCACAAGAACAGGAGGGGAAGAGGAAACAGAGGTGGTTCGGGGAATGCTGGTTCTCTGAAACACAAGTATCTCAGAACGATAAAAGAAGGGTACGAGATCGGAAAACACGGATTTACAAGACCTTACAACCTCAGAGTAGAATATAAGCTGAGAAAAGACCTTTTTGAGACACTAAAGACTCTGAAAGCTGAGGGGAAGATGGATGACTACACCTACAAATACCTGAAATCAAGACCGGAGTTGAATGTTCAGGATCTGGACTGTATCTTAGATAACCTTGTAAATCTTGGACTTGCTGTGAAAGAGGGCGATAGCTACATAGTTGACCTCGCGAGAATTGGGTACTATAAGCTACTTGGTAGAGGAAGCACCGATAAGAAGATTAATGTTAAGGTAGAGTATGCAACTCCTTTGGCGGTCAACAAAATCGAGTCTGCAGGGGGAACTGTGGAACAACTCTGAGGAATGAGGTATGAATGTGTTTTCCACAGAATTTTTATATCCTTTCGCTCAACTTTTCGCTAATAGCATTTTGAGTAGGTGGAAGAAATGGTAGATCAGGTATTAAGAGCCCTCCAGCCTTATTTTGAAAGAATACCGAGTGTGGAAAGACCAACACAGCATGTTCCATTCAGATCAAAATTCTCATGGACTGTTGGTATTCTGCTTCTATATTTCTTCCTCTCAAGCATACCAGTATTTGGATTATCTCCAGACTCAATTGACATTTTCGAGCAATACAGAGCCTTCTTTGCTGGAGCTACTGGATCTATTTTAACCCTTGGTATAGGACCTATCGTTACCGCATCGATCATCCTACAGCTACTTGTTGGAGCAGGGATAATCAGACTCGATCTGACGAATCCAGAGGATAGAGCAGCGTATCAGGATTTCCAGAGGTTCCTTGTTTTTGTTATGATTGCGGTGGAATCAATACCCCAGATAGTTGGAGGGTTCTTAAAACCGAATCTCGATATAGCGAGTTCACTGGGTGTTTCTCCGGGATTTTTGAGTTTCCTGATCTTCCTTCAGCTATTCGTTGGTGGAGTTCTGATCGTGTATATGGATGAGGTCGTGTCAAAGTGGGGTATAGGTAGCGGTGTTTCATTGTTCATCCTTGCGGGAATATCCCAGTCGATAATAATCGGTCTTTTCAACTGGATTTCTCCAACTGGTGAAATGCCTCCGGGCATAATTCCAAGGTGGATATGGATCGCACAGAATATACCTGCTGACCAGCTACTCACGCTTTCTGGGTTCTGGTATCTGCTAATTAACGGAGGGGTGCTGGCTTTAATAACCACGATAATCATAATATTCTTGGTTGTTTATGCGGAAGGAACGAGAGTGGAAATTCCATTGGCGCATTCTCTCGTTAGAGGAGCGAGAGGAAAGTTTCCGATAAAATTAATCTATGCGAGCGTCCTTCCGATGATATTCGTCAGAGCTTTGCAGGCCAACTTCCAGATTATAGGTATGCTACTTTACAATAAAGGGATAACGATATTCGGCGAGTATGTTGGAACCAAACCCATAAGCGGTTTGATGTACTTCATATCTCCCATAAAAAGCCCATATGATTGGATTCCATCACTTGTGAGGCAAAACCCGTACTTCGCCGACCTGCCTACATGGGCGATAGGCCTGCATTTGCTGGTGGATGCGGTGATATTGATAGCTGGAGGTATCCTCTTCGCGGTCTTCTGGGTTCAAACGAGCGGAATGGATGCCAAAACTGTAGCGAATCAGATAGCAAGGAGCGGTATGCAGGTTCCCGGTTTCAGAAAGAATCCCCAAACTCTCGTTAGAGTTCTGAATAGATACATCCCGAAGGTTACTGTGTTGGGCGGAGCGGCAATAGGAATCCTTACTCTGATCGCTAATATGCTCGGAACTGTTGGAAATGTTAGCGGAACGGGACTATTGCTTGCGGTTAGCATAGCTTATAGGCTGTACGAGGATTTAGCCAAGGAGCAGATGACAGAGATGCATCCGATGTTGAGAAGATTTCTGGGTGAGGAATAGAGAGAAGTGGAAGGAAGTAGAGGGGAATGAATAGAGAAAGGTGATTAAATGCCGAAAAGATTCATCTCAAGATTTTTCTTGAGCCTTGGGATCGTGTTTTTCATAGGAATATTCATAAGTCCCGAGTTCAGAGATGAGCTTGCCAGACTTGTCTCACCGGTTCTCGACCCACTTGCTAGGGCATTACCGGTCTATCAGGTCATCCTCATTCTTGCTATTGTAACAGCGACTTATTCTACCCTCATCCAGAAATTTACGGTGGATACGAGGAGACTGAAGGAAATCCAGAAGAAGGTTATGGAGTTCAACAAAGAGTATATGGAAGCTGTGAAGCAGGAGAATAAATTCAGATTAAAGCAACTGGAAGAGCAAAAGAACGAGATAAACCAGCTACAGAGTGAAATGATGGGTATGCAGTTCAAACCAATGTTCTATACCATGGTCGTGACCTTGCCCATATTCATGTGGTTGTACGCTCTTGCAAAATCCCAGAACATCATGATAACTGTCCCCTTCTCCGGAGAGATTCATATTGCAGATCCTGTTCTAATCTTCCCGTGGTGGATATTTTGGTATCTTCTCTGCTCGATAGCGGTTGGGCAGGTTATTCGAAAACTTGCAAGGATGTAGACAATGTTCTTGACTGGCGTCGGATCTGAGAGATGTTTTCGGAGTTAAAGCTTGGAAGAAATCTTAAAAAGAGCGGTATGATCTTAATAAGTAAAAAGGCAGGTTTCATAAAATAGAAGGTGATCAAAGGATAGAGAAGGATAATAAAAGATAAGGATTTAAATTCTCAAAGAGGTTTATGGGATACGATGTCTGAAACTGCGGGAGGAGATGGAGGTTCGAGGAGTCTTAAGATAACGATATCTGGTCCACCGGGTAGTGGTACAACGACCGTTGCAAAAATCCTCTCACAAAAACTCAACATCCCATTGATCTCCGCGGGTGAGATGTTTAGAAAGCTTGCAAGAGAAAGAGGCATGACTGTTGATGAGTTCGGCAGATATGCGGAGTCAAATTCGGAGATAGACCTCCTCATTGATAAAATGCAAAAACAAACTGCGGACTCGTGTGAAAGCTGTGTTGTTGAAGGAAGGTTATCTGGGTGGATGGTGGAAAATGCAAGCTTAAAGGTTCTGATATTTGCAAAAGATGATGTGAGGTATCGTAGAATAGCAAAAAGAGAAAATAAATCGTTCGAAGTAGCAAAAATGGAGACAATCAATAGAGAAGAAATTGAAAAGGAAAGATACATGAAATATTACAGCATAAATATCGATGATTGGAGCATCTATGATCTGATAATAAATTCGGACAGGTTTCATCCCGAAGAGATTGTTTCGATAATTATTTCCGCACTGAGCTTTAAGGGTGATGGTTAGGTTTGGAAATGATGGGGAAATTTAGTGAGTGGAAAATATGGAAGGAGGCTTAGGCAATTTAAATAAAAACAAGACCAAATTTCTGAAGAAGGAAGAGGCGGAAACAGATGAGAACTACGGGTTTTATCCGTACAATAGACCTATCCGGGAGTATATCCGAAACGGTCTAGTGTGCATTGATAAACCCTCTGGACCTACGAGCCACGAGGTTGTAGTTTGGGTTAGAAAAATTCTTGGTGTTAATAAGACAGGTCATGCGGGAACTCTCGATCCGAAAGTTACCGGAGTTCTGCCGGTTCTAATCGAGAATGCGACGAAGCTTGTTAAGTTCTTGCAAACTTCGGGAAAGGAATACATTGCACTAATGAGGCTTCACAAAGATGTTGATGAGAAAAGAGTAAGGTCTGTGTTCGATCTTTTCAAGGGAAGAATATACCAACGACCACCCGTAAAATCCGCGGTCAGGAAGAGGATCAGGATAAGGGAGATTTATGACTCGGAAATAATTGAGATTGATGGCAGAGATATCCTCTTCAGGGTTAGGACTGAGGCTGGAACATACATAAGGAAGCTGTGCACTGATATAGGAGAGGTCATTGGTTGTGGAGCCCATATGCAGGAGTTGAGAAGGGTAGGAACCGGAGTTTTTGATGAAAACTCTTGTTACACTCTGCAAGAACTTCACGACGCGTTTAGGATTTATCAGGAGNACGGAGAGGAGAAGTATCTGAGGGAAGTAATAAAACCTATGGAAACTGCGGTGGCGAACCTCAAGAAGATTGTCATAAAGGACACAGCAGTCTCTGCTGTATGCCACGGAGCAGATCTGTCTGCAAGAGGGGTAAGCTACTTGCAGGATGGAATAAAGCCGAAGGATACGGTAGCAATTTTTACACTGAAGAATGAGATCGTTGCAATTGGAAAATCTCTTGTTGATTCGGAGACGATGCTGAAAGCAAAGAGCGGTATAGTGGTTGAGACGGAACGGGTGATAATGGATAGAAGTGTTTATCCGAAATCATGGAAGTCAGGTGAGTGAGTTTTGGTGTGGGTGGGGTTGGATGTTTTATCGGTTGAGAAAATCATAACAGTAAAAGGTGGATTAAATGGCGAAAATCCTGATTGTGGATGATGAGGAAGCTATAAGAGATATTCTGAAGATATTCTTAGGATATCGTCACAAATATCTCGATGCACGAGACGGAGTTGAAGCCATAACCGTGTTTGAGAAAGAAAGACCCGATCTCGTTATCATGGACATTCGAATGCCGAGAATGAGTGGAATTGAAGCGGTAAGAAAGATAAAAGAGATCGATCCGAATTCCAAAATTATAGTTCTTACCGCATTTGCAGAGGGAAAACGAGACGAGATACTTAATGCTGGAACGGATAAAATTCTTGAAAAACCGTTAAGGAAGTCAAAGATCGTCTCAGCGGTGGAAGAATTGCTGAAATGATGTTTTGAAACATCTGTACACTCAGCTTTGTACATCAACTTTAATGATTTTTCGCAAAGTTTATTACCGATCTTAATGTTTTTTTGGTTATGTCTGCGGTGGAATTTGAAAAGGAGGATGGAATTCTCTGGGTTAGGTTAAATCGTCCTGATGCTTTGAATGCAATTAACGAGGAAGTTGTGGAAGGACTTGAAAAAATGGTTGAAAAAATAAGGAATGAGAAGGACATCAGAGTTGCAGTGATAAAGGGAGAGGGCAAAGCCTTCTGTGCGGGAGCGGACATAAAAATGTTCCTACGGAGTGATACCTTTACCGCGAGAGAGATCATAGAGAGGCTCGGAAAGGCACTTGAGAGCTTTGAGGATCTGGATGTTCCGATTATTGCCTGCATCAATGGTTTTGCTCTTGGTGGTGGTTGTGAGATGGCTATGGCTTGCGACATCATCATCGCAAGTGAAAACGCCTTTTTCGGACAACCAGAGATAAACATCGGAGTGATACCCGGAGCGGGNGGAACGCAAAGACTTGCGAGGTTGATAGGATGGAAAAGGGCAATGGAGTTGTGTTTAACTGGCGATAGGCTATCTGCAAAGGAAGCCTACGAGCTTGGATTGGTGAATAAGATAGTGCCTCCGGATAAACTTGATGAGGAAGTTAGAAGTCTTGCCAGTAAAATAAAAGAGAAACCACCTACCGCTGTAGCTCTCGTTAAGCAAGCTGTGAACAGAGGATTCAAAATGAGTTTGAAGGACGGTATAGCTTACGAGCGAGATTTATTCGCATTGGCATTCTCGTCTCCTGATGCTAAGGAAGGTTTCTCAGCGTTTGTGGAGAAAAGAGTACCAAACTTCAGGAAAAAGAGGTGATTTACGGAGAGAGGTCTTAATTCCTGAGTATCTATTTTTTAAATTTCTTTTTCGTTTGACATCTCTTCAAGAATCGTGTTCTTTATGAGTCTGGGCATCCTCAATTTGTCTCCATCGAAGTACAACTCAACTACATCCGAGTCCAAACCTTTCAATGGGGTTTCGAATATCAGGTTCCTCCTCCACAGGTTGTTTTCGAGGAACTTCTTGTATCTTAAGATTATCGAGAAGAGTCTTGAAATCATTATCTCATCCCTTTCGGNTTGAGCTCCGTGAATTAGGGAGCCAAAGAATTTTCTGTTCTGAGATGTTGTTTTACCTATTACATTTACGAGAAACATGTATGTCTTTTCAAGACCGTGAATCAAAAGCAGTTCGGGGATGGCACTCATTATAACAACGAAGTCTTCCATCCCCTCACTTAATTTCGAGATGAGGATCCCTATCTCACTCAGGTTGTTTGCACTTACATGTCTATACTTGGAGCTCTGGATGAATGATAGTACGCTAACCCTATCTTCAACTTGTGATGAGCTAAGTATAGCATTTATCAGATCTGGAGGCTCGGATGCTACCCAGATAACCGTATCTGCGATTGAGGTAGCAATATCGAGTAAAAGTAATGGGCTTTCAACTCCTCTATCTGCAATTAGAAGTAATGAATTCTTTTTCATTTCAAATTAAGTAAGGTGTGATTAATAAAATACTTTCGTTTCTGGTTCAAAGTTTTCCTTCTGATTTTGCCATTGCTATTAGATTGGCGAGATATACTGGATATCTACCTCCACCTCTTCTTTTTGCTTTTTTGATCTCACCAACATGTGTTTTTGCTTTGTCACACCCGATGTAGTGCATTATTGCTTTTGCAAGAGCCTCTTTAACTGTGTTCTCTCCGGTAACCTCCTTAAGCCTCTTTATGGTTTCATCCGAAAGCTGGGTCTGAACTATCACATACCTCTCCATCCTCATCACCATCATTACAGTAATATTTGTCATAATCATCATCATTAATAAATTTTTCGGTTGAAGCAGTAAAGANAGCAATTTTTTTATTAGATAAAATATTTTTATAACTATGTAAAGGTTTAAATTCTTTTCCTGCGTACGGAGTTTATGGAGATGATGAGGGTTGCATGGGGAATTAGCGGTGCTGGGGATAGAATTGAGGAGATACTATCGATAATGAAGGAGATAAACGAGAAGAATGAGGATCTAGAGATTAGAGTATATCTCTCGAGAGCTGGGGAACAGGTAGTAAAGTTCTATAGAATTTACGAAGATTTAAAAAATTCTTTCGAAAGGGTTTATGTGGAAAAAAATGCAAANTCACCCTTCTTAGCGGGTCAGATACAAACTGGAAAGTTTGAGTTTATGATCATTGCCCCCTCAACAGCAAATACGACCGCAAAGATCTCCCTTGGAATAGCGGACACCCTCCTCACAAACTCAGCCCTGATGGGTCTTAAAGCTTATGTACCCCTCTATATCCTGCCTACTGATTACAAGGTTGGAGAGGTGTTAACTAAGCTACCTAACGGAAGATTACTNAGAGTTAGGGTTAGGAAGGAAGATGTTGAGCATGTTGAGAGGTTAAGGAAAATGGATGGTGTTTTTGTAATCGAGACTCCTGAGGAGATACGAGGTGTTTTTGAAAAGCATCTGAAAATTTTTAGGGGGAAATATAAACAAACTAAAAAGTAAAGACATCATGAGAGATTGAAAAAGGTTAAATTCATCTTTTTTATTATCCCACTATGCTATCCGAAAATCTTTGTTTTCCAGATCTGGCTTGTATCGGGTTAGTCGATTCGGGCCTTCCTAAAATGATTAACGAAAATTTTAATAATGTTAACAAAATGAAAAGTTTAAAGTACTTTCAATGCACGGGTGATTCTGCATGAAAGCAAAGATACTTCTTGTTGATGATGATGAGTTGTTAAGGGGGATTCTCGCTTCCATGCTTCCTGATTATGAGGTTATTGAGGCAGATAACGGTAGAACCGCGGTTGAATTGTATAAGAAGTACAAACCGGATCTGGTTCTTATGGATGTTATGATGCCCGTTATGGATGGTGTGGAGGCGACGAAGCAAATACTCAAAGAAAACCCGAAGGCAAAAGTTCTTGCCATTACCGCATTTGCACCCATAAGGGGAAATGAAATGCTCGAAGCAGGAGCTATGGACATAATAACCAAGCCGATAACGAGGAAAAGACTTAACGACATCGTTAGAGAGTACCTGACGATAAAAAAAGATGAAAATTGATCAATCTTTGGAGGATTTTGGTTAGGTTAGATCCAGCTCGTTTNCTGTCTTCCAGGTATTCTCATCTATGACTACTATTTTCTCTCCGATTATGTACATGTAGTCGTCTATGTATATTGCTCTTATTGCCGGGTTTTCCACCGCTTTAACTAGCTCAATGCCATCTGCATATGAAAATATGTATCCACCATTCCCGCCCGGTAAGAAGAACACCTCGTGTTTTGAGTCGAGGAGGAATGCATGATGCGTGTTGAGTATGTCGCTCCAATACTCTTTCAGAGTGTATTTGTCTTTTTCGACGGGGTTTTCTGGGTTGGATACATCGAAGAGTGATATTTTGACATATGCTCCCTCTTTCCCAACTCCAAGCAGTAGATCATTCGATATTGGATGTAGGTATGAGGAATAGCCGGGTATTTTAAGCTCTCCTTTTATTTCCGGTTTTGTTGGGTTCGAGAGATCCATGACAAACAGTGGATCTGTCTGTCTGAATGTTACGATGTATCCCTTGTCTCCGATAAATCTTACAGCGTATATTCTCTCGCTCTCTCCGTAGTCGAGAATTTTTCCAACAATTTTCAAGTTCCCGTTCAGTATGTATAAATCATTCGTGTCTGACACCGTTGTTGCAACCCTCAGATATCCATTGTACTCGTCAAGTGAGAATTGGTTCAGTAGCCTTCCCGGAACCTCCCCGGTTGAGAGCGGTCTCAAATCGAGGGACACCTTTACTATCTCCGTCTTCTCTAGCTCTCTTTTATGTTTCTTCTGATAGTCGCTAAGCCTGTTCCAGTACTCATTCTCGAACTTCAGCCTCTCATCTCTATCGAGGGACATCTTGTATCTGGATAGTATAACATCAAGCTCTACNGATTTTGCCCTATTGCTTATGTCGTAGCTTAGAATTCTTTCTACCTCTTTGATAACTTCTTTCGGAACGAGATCTCCGTTCTCCTTGAGAAACTCGTATATGAATTTAACTCTATCGTAGGGCTTCATGTAGGTGATGTAAATTGCGTTTTGGGACATGTAGATAATGGAGTATCCTGAGGAGCCTACGAAAGATATCTTATCGGTAACTTCACCGTTTTCGGGGTTTATGACCATTATGTTGTATGTTATGTCTGAGTAGATGGGTTCTGGTGGGTGGTATATTTCTGTGCATGCAATCTTTACTTCATTTCCGTTAATCGCTACAGGCTTAATTGGGCATGGTTCGTAGTAATCTAACCAAGTCTTTGTGATCAGGTATATTTTCCCGTTGTACAACCTTGCGGAAACATAGTTGCTGTTCAGGTCTATCTTCCAAACCTTATTCGGCTTCTCGGAGACATCGTATGCGGTTATTTTGTCATGGCTGAAGATTATCAGGGTGTTGTTGTAGAGGAGTAGATTGCCACTCTCCTTCAGATCATCTACCTCTTCCAGTTCCTCCGGTGGGAATGCTCTGATTATCTTTGTTCCTCTCTCCACCTCTGGTATAAAACGGAGGGGATAGTACCAGAAGTTGGAGATGTAGATGTTGTTGCCGTCGGTCTTCACTATGTCTGGCTCATCAATTCCCACAACCTGTACATTCGTAGTTGAAACTCTTCCCGGAGTTGATGTTGGCATGGGTATTGGACTCGGTGTCGAAGTTGGAATTTGACTTGAANCTTCTCCCAGAGATTTGGTAGACTTCTCAACTACAGCATCAAAAGCAACTCTTAAAAACGGCATGCTGTACAATTCGTAAAATTCCGTTGAGGAGATGTACTCTCTTAACTCTTCCTCTGATGAAAAGTTTGTGAATTTTGATTTGATGGATACAGGTGATGAAGTCGGAGTCGGGGTTGTTGGTGTGGTTCCAACGGGCTTGCCATCCTGAACACAGGCTACCATGGATATTGCTATAACAACTAACATTATAGGGTAGATGAATCTTTTCTTAGGAATCATATTTTTTATCTTAGGTTGTAGGATTAAATATCTTTTTAATTTGTTAGAAAAAATTAAAAAAGGAAATAATATTTCTCACAATTTCTCGAATTGTTAGAAATAATAATTGAGAATTAATCAGGTTTACTTTGGTTTTGAGAATTTTTACACCTTGTGTCGAGTGGATATCTCTTACATAGAGCATTTCGAAAGATATTTATCCGTTGTCTCAAAATTAAAATTAACAATCATTCTCATAGGAGGTGGAATCTTGGAGAGGAAAATCAGGGTTCTGATTGCCAAACCCGGTTTAGATGGACATGATCGCGGTGCCAAGGTTGTGGCAAGAGCCTTAATGGATGCGGGTTTTGAGGTGATATACACAGGCATAAGAAGAACACCATCTGAGATTGCGGAAACCGCACTGCAGGAAGATGTGGATGTTGTTGGGGTTAGTATACTGAGCGGAGCACACTTGGAGTTAACACCAGCAATTGTTGAGGAGTTGAGGAGAAGAGGACTTGAACCTAATAAGGATGTAATTTTGATGATAGGAGGAATAATTCCCAAGGAAGATATAGAGAAGTTGAAAAATCTCGGTTTTTCCGGAATCTTTGGTCCGGGAACTCCGCTGGAAGTGATAATCTCGTTCATACGGGAAAGAGCTGGAAAGCTTAAGAAAGGCTCTTAAAAGTTTTGGGGAGGTGTTGTGGATGATAAAGAAGATTGATCATATTGGTATTGCGGTGAGCAATCTGGATTCTGCGATTGAGGTCTATAAAAATCTTGGATTTGAGTTAAAAGAGATTGAAGAAGTTAAAGAGCAAAAAGTTAGGGTTGCAATGCTTCCTGTTGGGGAAAGCAAGATAGAGCTTCTTGAATCAACCTCTTCTGATAGTGCTATAGCGAGATTCATTGAAAGGAAGGGCGAGGGAATTCATCACATTGCTGTGAATGTGGAGGATATTGAGAAAGCTCTTGAGAAAGCAAAGGAAAACGGTTTAAAGCTGATAGATGAAAAACCGAGGATAGGAGCGGGTGGTAAAAAAGTCGCCTTTGTACATCCAAAAAGTACGAAGGGAGTTCTTCTCGAATTCGTTCAGGATTAGGTGTGTG
>MTMT01000099.1 GCA_002010195.1 Archaeoglobus sp. JdFR-32 | reverse complement strand
GTTACGAGAGACCTTTGCTGGTTGGAGGGTTACGAGAGACCTTTGCTACATCTTAAATTTTTGAGCTATACCCTATGGTTAGTTGGGGACTTACAAACTCTGGACTTGCAAACTCTAAGTCTTGAGATAACTCGAGTTAAATCATGCTTTCTTGTGTAAGGGTAAATTCGTTTTCGAGAAAGTTTGTTTCCGATATGAAGGGTTGGACCCCCCTTTGCTCACTTCTCATCGGCGTAACACCTCAGTTCTCGGGAAGATATGTTTCGGAGGCATTTATTACATGACAGGCAATCACTTTCCTGCGTCTCGCGGTTCATCCATTTCTCTGGTAGGTATGGGTCTCTGATCAGTGGTCTTGCCATTGAAACGAATTCTAAGTTTTTCAACAAATTTTCTGCGGTTCTAAGGCTTCTAATCCCTCCCACAATCATCACAGGAATGTTCACCTCTCTTCTGATTTTCTTCGCGTATTCGGCAAAGTAGGCTTCCCCGCTCTTCTTTACATTCTGGCAGACGACATTGTATTTCATGTATATGGCTGATTCCCACATGCCCCCACTCACCTCTATGGCTGTATATCCCGCTTTGTCGAGCGACTTAGCAATTCTTACTGAATCCTCAATCTCAAGTCCGCCGGGTATGAAGTCAACAGCATTCATCTTTATAATAACCGGAAAATCACTTTTGTCCTTTATTCCGTCGATTATATCGATGAGTATCTTTTCTCGCTGTTTGCCAAACTCATCCTTTCTCCTGTTCGTGTAAGGGGAGATAAACTGGCTGAGCAGATAGCCGTGAGCGCAATGGAGTTGAACCCCATCAAAGCCTGCTTTTTCAATCCTTAAGCTTGCTTTGACAAAGTCATCTATTATCTGGTATACTTCCTCGTTTGTTAGCTCTCTCGGTTTAACACCTGTTAAACCCTCTGGAATCGGAGAAGGAGCTACGGGGTCGCCAAAGGGGTAATTTTGCCTTCCCGCGTGTACGATCTGAGCAATGAACACAACATCATCATCCCACTTCTCTTTATAGGCCTGTTTAACTTCTTTAACGAGCTTTTTCAAACCATCAATGTGCTCATCAGAGCTTACGCCAGTCATTCTCTTCATTGCTATACCTTTCTCGCTGATATACATGAATCCGGTTATTATGGTTCCGACTCCACCTTCTGCAAGCTTTTTGTAGAATTCGATGAGGTCATCTGTGACGAAACCCATATCATCCGCCATAGCTTCAGCGGTTGCGGATTTTACTATCCTGTTTCTCGCGACCAAACCCTCCATTTCAAAAGGGGTAAATGTTGTCAGTTCTTCAACCATAGACAGATGCTCGCACATCTGAATAAAACTATTTGTGTTTTCTTGCTTCGATCATCCTTTCGGTTTGTCATCCTGATTCAGCCTTAATTNCCAAAAAATGTTAAAATACTTATATTTTCCATTACAAATTTTAAGAGGGATGTAAGGTTTTAGAGGGGTGATGAGATGCCAAAGCTGTTCAGTCAGGAGTGGGTTGATGAGTATATCAAGGCAATAAACTCCAATGAGGAGTACGAAAAATCGGCAAAAGATTGGGAAGGAGACTTTCTGTTCGTCATAGAACCGGATGAAGAGCTTGAAGAGCCGAAGTATGTGTATATAGATCTGTATCACGGCAAAGCAAGGAAAGGGTTTGTGGTAAGCGATCCATCAGAGGTAAACCCTGAATTCGAGTTTAGAGGAAAATTCTCAAGCTGGAAAAAATTGCTTGACGGAGAGATCGATCCCATAAAAGGGCTTATAACGAGGAAGTTCGTTCTGAAGGGAAACATGGCAAAGGTCATGAAATACACGAAGGCTGCGAAACTGCTCGTTGAATGCACGAAGCAGGTGGAGACCGAGATGTAGTTGTGGTAAGTAGGGATAAATGAAGTGGTGGAAATGTGGTGGTTCTCCTCTCCTAAGATCGTGTTTGGTAGCGACTCTCTTGAGTTTCTTGAAAGCCTGAAAGGCAGAGCGTTAATAGTGACGGATGAGAATCTGGTGAAGGCTGGAGTTGTGGAAAGGGTTCTGGAAAGATTGAGAACCGCAGAGGTAGAATATGAGATCTATGATAGAGTGGAGCCTGACCCCTCCTTTGAGATTGTCATGGAGGGGGTGAGTGTAGCCAAGTCGTTTAAGCCGGACATCATCATAGGTGTGGGCGGAGGCTCATCTCTTGATACCGCCAAGGGCATTCGAGCTATTTATGAGAACCCGGATGTGGATCCAGAGGAAATATCTCCTTGGACTGAGCTTGAGGAGAAAGGTACTAAGCTAATCTTAATCCCAACCGCAAGTGGTAGCGGTAGTGAAGGATCTAATGCTATTGTTTTGACTAAGAAGGAAGAAAACAGGAAAATCGCATCTATACACCCATACATAATGGCTGATTATGCCATCGTAGATCCGGAGATGGTAAAAGATTTACCCCTGAGGGTTGCGGTTTTTACGGGACTCGACGCCCTATCACATGCCATGGATGCTTTCGTATCTTCTTGGAAAAACGATTTTACGGATGGTTTGTGCATTCAGGCGTGTAAGCTTCTATTCAGGTATCTTCCAAGAGCATGTAAAGATAGAAGTGACTTAGAGGCAGTAGAAAAGGTTCATAATGCTTCTACGATCGCAGGAATTGCAATTGGTAGCTCCCAAGCTGGTCTGTCCCATACCCTCGGACACTCCTTGGGTAGCATATTCCACATCCCACACGGCTTTGCATGTGGTATAGCACTCCCTTACACGACCAAGTTCTACTCCAAGTTCGTTCTTGAACAGTACGAGGAACTTGCTTACCATCTCGGAATAAACGAAAAAGGTGAGAAAGCGGTAGATGAGCTTGTAGCAAAGGTGAAGAACCTTCTTGTTGAAATCGGATCACCAACAAATTATCGAGACCTATTCAAGGAACTTGGGATTCCGGAGAGCGAATTTTACGATAAACTGGACAATCTCGTAGAGAATGCGAGCTACGATAATACCATTTTAACGCTTGTTGAGGCTCCGAATGATGAGGAAGTAAGAAAACTCTTCACATACGCTTTTGAGGGTAAGGATGTGGATTTCTAATTCTTGGGTGTTTTTGGGGGGGGGGTGAATCGAGGTCGGATGTTTTAAGTGGATCTGGAGAATCCCTCAACTAAGAGGTGGTGGTATGTTCGCGTATGCGGGAAGAATTTTAAGGGTGAACCTTACCGAGAAAAAGGTTGATGAGCTGAGGTTGGAGGAAAAAATAGCTAAGGAATACATCGGCGGAAGCGGGTTTGGAATTTACTACTTATACACTAAGGAAGTTTTCAATGCAGACCCGCTCTCTGAGAAAAACATTCTCGGTATTTTCAACGGTCCGCTTTCCGGAACAATAGCTCCTTCGACAAGCAGGATTGAGTTCTGCGCAAGATCTCCTCTAACGGGGATATGGGGAGAATCGAACTCGGGTGGAAGAATGTCTGCATTTCTGAAATTCGCGGGGTGGGACGGCATCCTCATTGAAGGGAAAGCTGATAAACCGGTTTATCTCTTGGTAACACCTTCCGGTGGTGAGATAAGATCCGCAGAAGGAATGTGGGGTGAGGGATGCTACTCCTCTCAGAAGGAAATAGAAAAAGAGGTTGGGGAGAAAAGAATCTCCACAGCAGTCATAGGACAGGCTGGAGAAAATCTTGTTAAGTACGCATCCGTCCATGTGGATAACTCGAGACATGCGGGAAGAACGGGCATGGGAGCGGTCATGGGATCCAAAATGCTAAAAGGTATTGCTGTAACTTACGATGAGCGAAAAAAGATTGAGATTGCAAACTCTAAGGAATTCGAAAACGAGGTTAAGGCTTTAAACGGGAGAATTGACGGGAACTTTACATGCAATATGTTTAGGGAACTTGGAACATCGGGCTATGTTGAGACATCCGAGATGTTTGGTGATTTGCCCACCAAGTATTACACACAGGGAACATTCGATAAAGCGAGCAACATCTCTGGAACGAAGATGGCTGAGACCTATCTGAAAAAGAATGATGGATGCTACGGCTGTCGAATTAGGTGTGGAAGGGTGGTGGAGATAGATGGAAGGTTAATTCACGGCCCAGAATACGAAACTATTGCGAGCTTTGGATCGCTTCAGCTTATTGACGATCTAAGGTCTCTGATCGAAATAAATTATCTTGCAAATGATCTTGGGATGGACACAATCAGTGCAGGGGTGACAATTGCCTTTGCAATGTACCTAACGGAGAGGGGCGTTTATGATTTCGGACTGAAGTGGGGTGATGCGGAGGAGGTTAAGAGGGTTCTGGAGGAAATTGCTTTTAGGAAGGGAAGGGGAAAAGAATTAGCAGAGGGGACGAGGTACTTGGGTGAAAAATTCAACCTTTCAGAGGAATCTGCGAATGTTAAGGGACTCGAGATTCCCATGCACGATCCAAGAGCTTTTGCAAGCTTGGCGAGTGCATACGCCATGCATAACAGAGGGGCGTGCCACCTCCCTCATCAGATGTACAATATCGAGATGGGTTTGAAGGTTAAGGAATACGACATCTGGAGCGGTGACAGGTTTGCAAGCGAGGGTAAGGGTAGAATTACCGCGAGGATGCAGAACTACACCGAACTTTTCAACTGCATAACAATGTGTGCGTTCATCCCGGTAAAACCAACACAGATGGCGAACCTGCTTAGACATGCTACAGGATTCGATATCGATGCTAAAAAGCTGTTCGAGATCGGAGAGAGGGTGTACAACCTGAAAAGGTTGTTTAATCTGAGGTGCGGGATCGACTCATCTCACGATAGACTTCCATCGATTATACTGAAACCTCTCGAAGGTGGAAGTGAAGGGAATGTTCCGGACTTAGACATTCAGAAAGCCGAATACTATGATGAGAGGGGTTGGGATGATAAGGGTGTACCAACAAAGGAAAAGTTGAAGCAGATAAACCTTGATTGGGCTTGGGCGTAAGAAGATCGGATTGGATGCAACACAGAAAAACGGTCGTATAGACTCTGGAAAACCTTAAAAAGCATTGGAAAGGCACTGGAAAATTTCGTAGGAAATAATACCAGAACAAAAATAAAGCTTAAATTAAACCACTCTCTATTTTTTCCATGAATCCCGTTGAACTCACGAAAGAGCTGATAAAGATAGACTCAAGAAACCCTCCCGGAGACACAACCGATGTTGTAGAATACCTTGAGACTCTTTTTTCGATTTACGACACAAAAATACTCGAGAAAGAAGAAGGAAAGCCGAACTTAATAGTTTACATCTCCAAGGGTTCCGAGCTAATGCTCAACTCACATGTAGATACGGTTCCATCCTCGGACTCGCTTTTAAACCCGGTAACCATTAATGGAAAGCTCTATGGGAGGGGTGCCTGCGATGCAAAGGGATGTGTTGCAGTGATAATATCGGCAATTCAGGATTTTGAGCCAGAATATGGTTTGAAGTTAGTGTTCTCCTCCGATGAAGAGGTAGGAGGGGTAAATGGGTTGGGTTATGTTTTTGAGAGGGAGCAAGCGGATTACGTTTTGATAGGTGAACCGTTTGGTTGTGACAGGATTGGAATCATTCAATCTGCTGTAGTCTCCGCGGACATCTTTATAAAAGGAAAATCCGGACATACCGCGACAACTCCTGCTGTGGAAGGGGCGGTATACAAGGCATCAGAGTATATAATGAGGGTTGTTGGGGATTTCTTGAGCTTGAAGGGAAACTTCAATCAGTTTGAGAAGATGATAAGGAATTTGGGATTGGATTTTGAGATAAGGGGTGTAGGACAGGCAGTTTTTAATCCTGCTATGATTCAGGGTGGAATAAAGAGAAACATCGTCTCACCGGAATGCACCATTTCAGCGGACATAAGGTTCATGCCATGGATACATCAGGATGAGATAAGGAAGATTCTCTCCCATGACTGTGCAGAATTCAAGGTAAATGGAGTGCTCAAGCCGTTCGGTTTTGGAGTGGATGATGTGGACATGCAAAAGGACAAAACACTATTGAATATGTTAATAATGGCAATTAAAGCGAATGGATTGAAGCCAACGGGGGTCTGTAGTCTCGGTGTTGGAGATACGAGGCATGTAAGGAAGTACGGAGTTCCCGCATTTTACTACGGACCGAGAGGAGATGGTTTACATGGAGATAACGAGTTTGTCTGGATCGAGGAATTATACAAATCGACCAAAGTTCTCAGGACATTTTTAGAGATGTTCGACGAGAAGGTGATGACATGAAGTCGGTTAGTTTCGACATCAGGGAGTTTAGAGAGTGGCTTATGAAAAGGGGGTACGACAACCTAATGGGCAGAGAGAATTTCGAGATATATCTGGAAAATGGCCTGGCATCTTTGCTGTTTAACAACAGCTCTCTTCTAATAAGCTTTATATTCAACAAAATTGGGGTGTCCGCTTCGGAAAGGATAAATGAGAGGGTAAAATTTGAGATAGGGAAGAAGGTTAAGGAGATTCACGCGTGGGAGGACAGAATAAGCATTGTTCTGGATGTTGGTTAAATGCATAGATGCTGGTTGAAAGTATAAGAAACTCCTGAACTTCAGAGAATCCCAACTCCATCGATCTCAATCCTTCCCCCCTCGAACCTTACGATGTCTCCAAAAAACCTTTTTATAACATAGGCATTGGATTTCTGGTGCATGGTGATCTCGGAAGTTGTATATGCTGTTCTCCCTTCTGCTACTGCTGAGAAAATCATTATCTGATCTGCAAGGTGTTTGTCAAAACAAGCACCCGAGTTTAGTTCTCTTAACATCTCTTTGGCAGACTCAGTACCTACGACTTCAGCTCTCTTCCCCTTCTCACCTATGCTACATGCACCCTTGTAAGTATCCCAGAGTGTTATTGCACTTCCTGTGGAGAACCCTCTGAAGGAGGATACACTTATCTCAGCGGAAAAGCCCCCTTTCTCGATCAATTCTTTTGCAGAATTTGCCTGTCTTTCAGCAACATCTCTCGGTAGATTTGAGCAGTGGCTAATTCCCCTCACGATCTTGCACTCCTTCGAGGTAAACTCCCTTCCGTGCAGAGAAGATTTTTCCGCTTTTACCTCGATCAGTCCTCCTCCTTTTGGATAGTAACCCCTTCTAACTATTTTTATATCACATCTAACTCCAAGCTCTGACAGGGTTGGAATTGTAACATTCTTTAGGTAATCTACTGTTGGTGCCCATTTAACATCCGTACCACCCTTGATTTTGAACTTACATCCTTTGAGAAGGGAAGGTAACAGAACGGATTGAAGAATAAGTGTAACGCTTCCGGCGGTTCCGATATCGATTTCGACATCCTTTGATACTGGTGTGGATGGTTTGAACACGACTTTCGTTGAACCGAGCGTTAGTCCCTCAACTTCTGCGGATGTTAGGGTTTTTGCGGACTCTATTCCTTTGAGGTGTTGGGGTGCAAGCCCGGGCTTGGGACGGTTCGCCCTTATGTTTGAAATTTCAACCTCTTCTCCTGTGATGCATGAGAGTGCGATTGAGCTTCTCAAAATCTGTCCGCCACCCTCACCGTAACTTCCATCAATCCTTATCATAGTTATAAGTAAAACGCACGCGAGTTAAAACTATTCGTGTTCTTTGTTGTCGTGGATCTGCTACGGATGGACATCGAGTTCTAAGAACTCCTTCATCAGGAGCAAATCCTCAAGCATTTTGTCGTATTTCTTCGAAATCCTATGTCTGAGAACTCTCATGTAGATTTTCCAGTCTTTTCCTTCGCTTCTCCATTTGTCAACAAATTGGAGAAGTGTAATTTCTCCGTTAACATAGCTCAGCCAATCCCGAATGAACTCCCTCTCCCTCTTTGAGAGGCACATGTCCAAAATTGTTTTCGTTATTTATATCTGTAACGGTTGGATGGTTGAAGGATAAAAAACAAAAACTATATCTGTTCAAGCTAAGTAAAGCGGGCATGAAAGTTACAGTTCTTCACGGAAGTCCGAGAAAAGAGAAGAGTAACACATCCATCCTATTGAAACCTTTTGTTGACGGTATGAAGTCTGCAGGAGCAGAAGTGCATGTGTTCTACCTAAAAAAACTTGAAATAAATCCGTGTAGAGGATGTTTCTACTGCTGGCTGAAGCATCCGGGAGAATGCTACCATAGAGATGATGTGAGAGAGATAATATCCTCGCTAAAGGAATCTGAGATCTGGGTTTTGGCAACTCCCGTGTATGTAGATGGCATGACGGGGATTATGAAAAACTTGCTCGACAGATTGATTCCGATGGTTGAGCCATTTTTCGAGATGAGGGAGAATCATTTCAGGCATATTGTGAGAGAGGATGTTAGGGGAGGGAAAGTTGTCCTTCTATCCAACTGCGGATTCTACGAACTGGATAATTTTGATCCATTGGTAGAGCATGTGAAAGCCTTCTGCAAAAACATAAATCGGGAGTTTACCGCATCTCTTTTGCGACCACACGGTGAGGCTTTAAAGCCGTTGATGAGCTTTTATCCTGATTTGGTCAACGGAGTACTTGACTCCTTGCGAGAAGCAGGTAAGCTATTGATTGAAACAGGGAATATCCCGAAGGAGCTTGTAGAGGAGATATCTAAGCCATTGATGCCACCGGATGTATACTTTGAAACAGCCAATAGGATGTTCAAAGAGGGCATTGAGTACTGGAAGACCAAGCTGACGAGTAAAGATGAGTAGGAGATGATTGTATAAGAGCCCTATCTATACTTTTTGACGATTTTAATCAAATCTCTTGCGCTTTTCTCCGGATTTTTACTGTTTGCGATAGCAGATATTACCGCAACTCCATCACAACCTGTTTTTAGAACCATCTCTGCATTGTCGTGGTTTATTCCTCCAATTGCAACCACAGGAATTCTTACGGATTTAAGTATTTCCTCGAGAGTTATCAGTCCTATGTCTTTTCCCGCATCCTCTTTTGTTGTTGTTGTGAAAACCGGACCAGCACCTATGTAATCCGCTCCATCTTTTTCCGCTCTAATCGCCTCATCAACATTTTTTGCTGAAACTCCCACGATCATCTCCTTTGAAATCTCCCGCACAGCTTCTGCGGGCATATCCTCCTGTCCAACATGGACACCATCCGCATGTACGGCGAGAGCAATATCAATCCTATCGTTTACTATGAACAAGGCGGAGTAGTCTTCGGTAAGTTTCCTTATCTTCTTAGCGGTCTCGTACATGTATTTTGTTGGCATCCTCTTCTCCCTGAATTGAATGATTTTTANTCCAGCCCTTAAAGCCATTTCTGCAAGCTCCTCGTGAGTGTATCCNAATCCCGAGTCCGTTATAAAGTAAACTCCGAGATAGCTTCTAATCTCCTTCATATTCAACACTTCAAAGTTTTTCTATTTTCAATCTCTCCTCCACATCCTTTGCAGAAATCGTAGAGAGAGCATCAAGCAGTGCAGATCTGAAGCTACCAACNCCTCTCGCTCTCTCAGCCATTTCCCCAGCGATGTTGTATACCGCAACACCCTCTATTGATGCAATTAGCGGGTTCTTCTGCACCGCCATGAACGATGCGATAACGCTACCGAGCATGCAACCGCTTGCGGTTATGCTTCCGAGTTTCGGTGTACCATTCTTTATTATGTATGTGTCTTTTCCATCCGAGATTATNTCTCTTTCTCCGGTTGCTATTGCTATCGTGTTGTGGATGACGGAGAAGTCCCTCATAGCACCAGCCACAACATCGAATGACAGGCTTAGCGAATCAACACCTTTCACAGCGTTCTCTTCACCCATCAAACTCATCATCTCTCCGTAGTTTCCTTTAACAGCTGAAACACTGTATTCAGATAGAATTTGCAGAGCGATGATCGTTCTGAGTCTTGTCGCTCCCGCCCCAACTGGGTCGAGGAGGATGGGTATCTTTTTATCCGCAGTTCTGCATGCTATGTGCATGCTCTGAATCCAGTAATCGTCGAGAGTGCCTATGTTTATCAGCAGTGAGTTTGCGGAGGAAACGAGTTCGNTCAACTCTGAATGAGCATGAGCCATTATTGGTGATGCACCTATCGCAAGAACCGCGTTTGCAGAATCGTTCATTGCGACATAGTTGGTTATGTGATGCACCAAAGGCTTTCTTTCCTTCAGGATTGCAAAGTCCCTTTTGAGGTTGTTCAGGATCTTCATGAGTTTACAGTGTTATATTTTTGTATTAATTTTTATCGTTTTTATTTGCATTTGCGGAGGTAGCTATGGTGTTGTTGTCCTGACCCAAACAAAATTTATAACGGAAGTAGTATTCAACTCTGTGAGTATAAAAGATGAGCTGAGGGGAAGGATAAGTGATGAGGAACTTAAGCTTGTAAGAAAAAGCTTTGAAATAATCGGGGAGGTTGTGATTATAGATATCCCGGACGAGGTGTATCATCTCAAGGATCACATAGTGTCTGCAATCTTAAAAAAACACAAGAGTGTAAAGACAATCCTCAGAAAGACTGGTGAGGTTGAAGGAGTTTATAGGGTAGCGAAGTATGAGTTAATTTACGGAAGTGAAACGGAAACGGTTGTGAAGGAGCATGGCTGTAGGTTTCTCGTCGATCCGACTAAGGTTTACTACTCGGTTAAGCTGTCTGGAGAAAGAGAGAGAATTGCAAGGCTTGTGAGGGAGGGTGAGAGGGTACTGGTAATGTTTGCAGGGGTTGGACCCTATCCGATTGTGATAGCAAAGCTCTCAANCCCATCTGAGGTAGTAGGGGTTGAAATAAATCCTCATGCTGTGGAGTACTTCAAGAAGAATGTTAGAATGAACAGGGTGGAGGACATAGTGAAGGTTTACGAGGGAGATGTAAGGAAAATCGTACCCGGGTTGGAGGGGGAGTTCGATAGGGTTATAATGCCCTCTCCGTACATCGCAGAGAATTTTGTTGACCTTGTGGGGGGTAAGGTGAAGGAAGGTGGCTATGTACATTACTACACTTTTGCTGGGAGGGAGGAAAAGGATTCGATTCTACCCATGAAGGTGGAACAGATTTTTAAAGAAAACGGAGTTGTGGTCAAGGTTCAGAATGTAAGGGAATGCGGAAATTATGCACCGTATGTTTATCGNTATGTCCTCGATGTGAGGGTAATAAAAAAGCTGAAAGGACACGAATCTGGGCCATTGAGGTAGGACAATCAAAAGGGTAAAAATCAAAACTAAAAAACCAAAACTAAAAAACGGCAAAAATAAAAAATTAAAAAATTGATTTTACAGTTTCTCGGTTAGATCAACACAGTACTTCTGCACAACCTCTTCGTCGGGCTTCTTGGTAAGCAGAGACACCACGATGAACAGTATGAATCCCACTGGAATTGCCCACACCTGATGCGGAGTTATGATTGCAGCCTTAGAGAGACCAAGTGCTTTGTTCAGGAAGAAGAACGCATGGTGACCCTTGGGATCCATCCAGAGCTTTGCATATAGCCATGCGAAGAGGTGGAGCACGAACATCACTATGGCGGTAACCCATGTGGCGGTTCTCGTAGCACCCTTCCACCACAGACCGAGGATCAGGCTCGGACCGAGAGCGGCGATTATCACAACGAAAGCCCATCCTGACAGGTCGAGAACGAGTCCGGGTGGGTTGATGGCTATTATCATACCGATTGCTAAGAAGATAACTGAGACGATTCTCGCCATCAGAACTGGGTTCTCTTTGGCAAACTTGCTCTTCAACAGCATATCTGCCCAGTCTCTTGTTACGATGACATTGACAACCATAACCCATCCTGCTGCGGTTGACATGGCTATAGCAAGACCACCTGCAGCGAGGATACCAAGAACCCATGGATTCTTGAGAGCTTCTACCGCTGCAACCATTGAATAGTCAAGAGGCGTACCAACACCATACTTTGTTGCGTAGTACTTCAGCACAGCAAGAGCATTTGCTTTAACCTCACCGGATGTAACGAGTGGGTGTGCNGTCTCGACCATAACCTTTGCTCCCGCACCAATGATCTCGAGACCGAGGTAGAAGAATCCTGCAAACAGTGTGCACCAGAAGATGCTCCTTCTCGCAGTTTTCATGTCCATGACTGTGAAGAACCTGACAACTGTGTAGGGCATCGTTGCGAAGCCGTAATGCCAGACGAAGAACCATCCAATGACCGCAAGCCATGTTCCCGCGAGGATGTGGTTTGGTTCGGGATCAGAGGGTGTGTTGAAGAATTTCGGATTGTTTGCTAGAACCGCCTCGTGGAAGCCTCCAAGTCCACCGAAGTGGTTTATTATACCTACCGCTGCAATAACCGCTGCGATTGTCATCAGCACCGCTTGGAACGCTGCGTTCCAGCTTGTTGCAATCATTCCTCCGAAGACGACATAGATCATGACTATAATTGCTCCGAGTATAACACCGTACAGATACGGGAACCTCAGTATGGCGAGGAGGAATATACCCATACCGACTATGGACAGCGTAATGTACAGAATTGCTCCAAAGCAGACTATTATTCCTACGAGCCATCTGAGGTTTGGATCGTTGTATCTGTCTGCATAGTAATCTGCGAAACTAACGGGACCGTATTTTCTCATGGCTGCTGCGGTTAATAAGGTTGCAATAGGCATACCAGCAATAATCGCTGACATTGCCCACCAGAACGGATATCCAAGGATGAAAATATATGCGGGTAAACCGAGCATGGATGCGGGACTCAGATATGTTGACTCCAATGCAAGACCGTTAACGACACTCCCTATCTGCCTTCCTGCAACATAGTAGTCGGTGGCACTTTTCATTCGAGCCCTTGAGTACCATCCGATTGCAATGACACCTAGGAAGTACAGCACTGTTATACCAACAACAACCGGATCAATTGTCTGTCCTGCTTCCACCATTTAGCTCCCCTCCGCCTCCGCTTTTTCTGGGAAGTAGAAGTATATCACCGACAGAATCACTGGCACAATCCATGTTCCCAGTAGTGCTGCGTATATCTCCACCGCACCCGGTATGTGGTTCCACCCTGCTGTTGCTTCACCGATCCAGCACAACGCTACAAAGCCGTAGTATATTATCAATCCAACCCAAAATATCTTAGGTGGCCATGGCATTACATCACCTCAATTGAAACAAAAAATAATTATCAATTTAAATCTTTCTATTTTTTTCCCCTAAGGCATATTAAATCGTTAATGTTTCTAAAAAATGAAATCAATTCTCGACATTTTTGTAGATTCAATTGCAGACAATATTCTATCAACTGAGGTCATTCCATACTTCAAAAGCTTCAACAGTTGAATTTGAAAAATTTGAGCGGTAAGAAATGCATCCGCTAACGCATCGTGTCTAAACCTTGAACTGAGGTTGTAGGATTTTATCAGCGAGTCTAAGCTTAAATCTGTGCATCTATCTCCGAGTCTGTCTGAAAGCCACTTCTCGAGAAGGGCTATATCTATCTTCTTTGGATTAAAGCTTATTTTTGATTTTTTGAAGGATTTCTTAAGAAAGTCGTAGTCGATTTCCACCGCATGTCCCACTATTATGGAATCCCTTATCTTTTCATGGAGTTTTTTTGCAATAGAATCAAAGGTAGGGGCGTTTTCGAGGGTGTTCGGAGAAATTCCGTGGATTCTCATGGATTTTAAATCGAATTTTTCGGGCTTGATGTATGTGTGAAAGCTGTCTCCAACGAGTATTTTCGTTCCGTGCATCGGAACGATGGCGACAGATATAATCTCGTCTTTGAATATGTTCAATCCGGTCGTCTCAACATCCACAACTGAAAATTTTGCGGATCTAACATTCATTAAATCACCTATAAACTCTCTATTCTGAACTTACCGCGGATGTATTTCTGGAAGGAGGATATGATTTTGAAGGACTCTTTTAGGATGTACGAATCTATCCTATCGATATCCTCCACATGGATTATGTTGTCTCCTTTGACTCCTGCAGAATACGACATGGATTGATGCCTCAATCTAAGCTCTTGAAGGAATTCATAGCTCTCTAGCAAATCACTTGCTCTTTCCTCGCTCAAAACACCCATATCTCTTAGCTTTTCTATTCTTTCCTTCGTGTTGGTTATGTCTATTATCCCGCTGTCGAGGGCGAGCACCCTCACACCATTTGCTATGGGATATATTCCGAATTTCTTAATATCTAAACCTTTTTCAACACCTTTCAACCCGAAAAGTCCGATAGGTGGCTCTATTGCTGTCGCATCCAAAGCCAAGAATCGGATCGTTTGTTTGTTTACATTCTTTTTTATGAAATCTATCAGCTCGAGGTAAAGCTCCTGATCACCGTAAATCGGTCTCAGGTCGAGAAAGACTGACAGGTATCTTATATTCTCTCCTGTTAGAGAGCTGAACCATTTTTTAAAGTTGTTCTTCCACTCTTCAAGTGTGAGGTTCCATTTTGGATTTTCAGCCATGTAGTTTGCCTGACATTTCGGAATTCCAACTTTTTCAAGGGCGGAGTTAACATCTCTTGCAAACTCGACAATCGTTCTCGAATCTCCGCTGTGGATTATGCAGTTATCCTGATCGGTAGCGATGATCTGCTCCTTTCTACCGGAACTCCCCATATGTATCCAAACAAAATTCGGAAGGTCGTATTTTCCTTCAATCATCTTTATTATCCTTACCACGGTTGAATCGTAGATGGAGGTTATCATCCTGCTTAGCTCGTAGAAATGCACACCCCTTATCGACAGTTCCGCAACAGCTTTTCTTATTCCTTCAAGGTGGTTTTTAAGCTCATCCACGCTTGTAGATTTCCTGATACTTCGATAGAGTGAAAGAAGGGATGAGGTTGGCTCGAAAAGGGTTAAAATGTCCTTGCTTGTAATAACCCCGGTAACTTTTCCGTTTTTTGTTACAACCAAGTGATTCAATCCTTTGTTGAGGAGCATCAGATAAGCCTCAAAAACGGGCATGTCTTCCTCCACGGATATTACCGGAGACACCATCATCTCTTCAACTCTTGCAGAACCGAGACCTTTCACAAAAATCTTTCTCAAATCATGGTCGGTTATTATGCCGATCGGCTCCCTTTTCTCATTTACGACCACTATGGATCCTACATTGTTGTCTATCATTATCCTTGCGGACTCAATAACGGAGTCATCTGGGGAACAAACAACCGGCTCCTTATTAATTATTTCTTTCACCTTTATTAGGTATATCTCCTCGTGTATTGCTCCTTCAGCCTCTCTGAGAAGATTTGAGAACGATCTGAACCTTCTGTTGATGAAACTGCTGAAGAATGATGAAAACCTCGGGTTCTCCTCAAACACCTTTTTGAACGCTCTCTTCTTTATCAGGTAGCATATTGTGTCATCCATTGCAATTGCGGAGAGGGAGAAGGGATTGTCCGAGATTGCAGAGAGAATTCCGAAGAACTCTCCTCTTGAAACTGTATCCACGAGGGTATCATCATCGTAGAGTCCTACTGTGCCTGAGAAGACGAGGTAAACATAATCTGAGTGTTTACCTTTTTTTACAATTGTTTTTCCCTTTTCGTACATCTCTACATCGAGTTCTCCGACAATGGTATCTAATTGTGCCTCGTTCAGGAATGAGAATGGTTTTATTTTTCTTATGAACTCCTTGGGTGGCACAGACATGGCGATCACTAATTATTTGAGCAGGGCTCTTGAGATTATNACCTTCATTATCTCGGATGTACCTTCCGCTATGTCTATGAGTTTTGCATCTCTTCTTGCCCTCTCAACGGGCGATCCCGAAATTATTCCATGCCCTCCGAATATTTCTACAGCGATATCTGCGGATTTTTTCGCGATTTCCGCTGACTTCAGCTTGCACATTGCTCCGAGTGTTGTTACATCTATATTCGAACTCTCTTTTCCGTCCGCAACTAATGCAGAGTATTTTACCATCCTGTCGAGGAACTCTATGTCGGTAGCCATCTCTGCAAGCATCCACTGGATTCCCTGAAAGTCCGCGACCTTTCTGCCAAAGGCATCCCTCTCCTTAGCGTACTTGACTGCAAGGTCAAGACACCTTTTGGCTATTCCGAGCCCCATTGCGGAGAAAGGTATTCTGTTGGGTGCAAGGGTACCGAGCGCGACCCTCAACCCGTTTCCGACACCTCCAAGAACATCCACCTCCTCCACCTCTACATTCTCGAAACTAACTGATGAAAGACCACTACCTCTCATGCCCGAGGGATTTAATTTTCTCACGGTAACACCATCCCTTCCGGTAATGAAAGCTGAAAACCTGTCACCAGTTTTTGCAAGCACTAAAAATACCTTGGCAAATTCTGCATTTGTTATGAGGGTTTTTCTGCCGTTCAGGATGTATGNATCCCCCTCTCTTTCCGCAGTCATTTTCAGAGAGGAGACATCGCTACCTCCGCCCGGCTCCGTTATCGCGAGGGTGGCAACCTTCCTATTGCAAATGTCTTTCAACCACCTATCCTTCTGCTCCGAATTTGCAAAAAGTCTGAACGCATCAACAACCATGTTGTGGACTACTACTGAGTGGGCAACTCCAGCATTAACTTTTGAAAGACTTTCAGCGTGCATTACTGCGGACATGTAGCTATCTTCACCACCAAAATCCTTTGGGGCGAGTATAGACATCAATCTATTTTCAAAAAGAGATTTTAACACTTTTTCATCCATATTGTTTGTTGAATCTATCTCAGCACTCTTCTTTTGCAAAAGTTTCATCAGTTCATCATTTGTCATAGTATCACCATTAATCAGGCGGATTAAAGAGTATAATATTTTTTTGATTCGACAGCTCTTCGTTGTTTGCTATGGCTGNATAACAGAGTTAATTGTGTAAGAGTCAGTTGATGTTTGCTGTGCGAGCAAAAACAAGTAAAAACCACAAAACCCAAAAAAATTGGAAAAATGTAAAGTTTTTTCAGATGTGTTGCAATCCAGAACCTATCCTTTAAAGTCCTTGAATTGCTCTCTCAAGACTTTCTTATCGATCTTCCCAACACTCGTTTTCGGTAAGGAGTCTTGGAAAACGATTCTGTCTGGAACAGACCACTTCGTGATTTTTCCTTCGTTAACGAACTTCATGAGATGGTCTTTTATATCATCCTCGCTTATCTCTTTACCTTTTTCCGGAACAACAATTGCGATGGGTCTCTCACCCCATTGTTCATCTGGAACTCCAACAACCGCAACCTCGAGCACTCCCGGATATAGGCTTATGAGGTCTTCTAGTGCGAGGGAGCTTATCCACTCTCCACCACTCTTTATCACATCTTTAAGCCTGTCCCTTATCTCTAAGTATCCATACTCATCAAATAGCCCGATATCTCCGGTGTGTAGCCATCCTCCTTTCCACAACTCCTTTGTTTTCTCCTCATCTNTGTAGTACGCTTTTGTTAGCCACGGTGCTCTGGCGACTATCTCACCGACGCTTTTACCATCTCTCGGCACATCGTTCATATCCTCATCGACTATCCTCAGGTACACCAAGGGAACTGGATGACCNGCCTTCACTCTGATGTCGAATTTCGTCTCATCGTCCGCATCCGCAACNTCCGGTTTCAGTCCTGCGGTTGTTAGAAGCGGACAAGTCTCACTTAAGCCATATCCCGAGACTGTTATTATTCCCTTCTCTCCAGCTCTCTTTGCAAGACCTTTCGGAAGCTGTGAGCCACCGATAACCATCTTCCATCCCGGAAGCTTCATTCCTTCTGGAATCGCGTTTACAATCATGTTCAGTATGGTTGGTACACAGTGGCTTATCGTTACCTTCTCCTCCATTACAAGCTTGAATAGCATTTGAGGTTCGTATCTTCCGGGGTACACCTGTTTACAACCCCTGAGTGTTGCGATGTATGGGACTCCCCAAGCGTGAACATGGAACATGGGTGTGAGGGGCATGTAAACATCTCTTGTTGTGAAGTTGATGACATCATCGTATCCTGAGAAGTTCAAAGCTCCTACAAGGGTGTGGAGGGTTAGCTGGCGATGTGAGAAGAACACACCTTTGGGCCTTCCTGTAGTTCCGGTGGTGTAGCTCATCGTCGCGGTTGTGTTCTCATCGAGATCTGGAAAATCGTACTTTGCATCAGAATCATTGAGCATGCTTTCGTATTCGACATCCGTTAAATCAGTTTCGAATTCATCATCTTTCAGCAGTATGAATTTCTTAACGGTTAGTTTGTCCTTTATGGACTCCATTAACGGAACGAAATCGCTGTAGACCAAGACCACATCATCTTCCGCGTGGTTCATCGTGTAGATGATATCCTCTGGAGATAGCCTAATGTTTACAGTGTGCAGTATCGCCCCCATCATGGGAATCGCAAAGTAGCATTCCAGATATCTGTGGCTATCCCATTCGAGAACCGCAACTTTGTCTCCTTCCTTAACCCCAAGGTTTTCGAGAGCATTGGCTAATCTGTGGACTCTCTCGTACATGTCTGAGTATGTATATCTTACCAAATCCCTGTAAACGATTTCCTGCTTGGGTGCCCATCTAACTCCACTCTCTAAGATGTGTTTCAAAATAAGCTGGTACTCCATCAAATCACCACCAACCTTAATAATAATTTTTAATCATTTAAATGTTGTCATTGGATTGCATATAGCATAGTTTGGAGCGATGTTCGACGCAGAGATTGATGGATCAACAACAAGGGGGTTTTGCAATCTTCCACTTTAACTGCACCCAAAAAAACCAAGAAGATTTCAAGCCATCTATTTGTTGTGAAATCGGATATTGCGAGGCTGATCTCCGCTGGAAGATTCGACATATGCTACTCTAAGTGTACATTTGATCCTTCAAGGTTGGTTTATAACTCGAATGTTAACGGCAAAAAGCTCAGTCTTTTCAAGGTTCTGCTATCGAATGATTGCAAGTTTGATTGTTCTTACTGTCAAAACGCTTGGAGAAAAGGCATAACCTGCTCACCGGGTGAGATCGTTAGAACATTTCGGTTGATGAAGGAGAGGGGATTGGTTTCAGGAGCCTTCATAAGTTCTGCAATATTTTCAGATCCAGATGGTGTTATGGAGAGTATTTTGGAGACTGGAAGAAGAATAAGAGAGTTTCATAGAGGGTATTTGCATCTGAAGGTTGTACCCGGTTGCTCGGAGGATTTAATCGAGGAAGCAGTTGATTTAGCAAATAGAGTGAGCATAAACCTTGAAACAACATGTGAAAGCAGGATGAGGGAGTTAAGTAGTGTAAAAACCCATAAAAATGATATACTTAGGAAACTGAGGAAGATGAACTCCTATGTTCGTAGAAAAATTAGAAGGGGATATGTGAGATCGAGTTCAACTCAAATCATTGCGGGATTAGGGGAAAGTGATGAGGAAATTCTGAAAATTATGGAGAGAGCTTACAGGATCGGAGTTTCGAGATTCTACATTTCAGGATTCGTACCTCTTAAAAATACGCCTTTGGAGGGAAGAAGGAGGGAAAATAAAAAAAGAATAGCAAATCTCTACAGAATGGATGCTCTTCTGAGGTTGTACGGGTTTGATGCTGGGACAATAAAACTTGCAATGGAGGGAGGGTATTTGAGGGAGGATCCGAAGGTATTGGTTGCGGAGAAGCTGATAGAGCAATCAGCAAACCCTCCTGATACGAATTTCATGCTTGAATACGAGATGATTCCGGGTTGTGGAAAGAAGATTTCAAGCCTTTTGAGGAGTGGAAAATCTTTGCTGGAGATAAAGAAAAGTGGAAAATCAATAAAAAGGATCTCGGCTTATTTGAAGTCTCAGAAAAGGCTTTATGAGTTCATTTAGTTATTTTTAGCCAATCATTCAATCCCTGTATCGTAAACTTCTGTGCTTCCGCTTTTGAATATGAGTCTAAAGCATTTGAATTTTTTTACACTGTATTTTAGCCTTTCCTCGTCACCGAATACGATGTATTTTATTTTGTACTTCTCTGCGATCTCCTTCTTCAGTTTGCAATCGCTTGATTTGTATATGACTCTTAAGGCTGACATTCTATCCACTATCTCCTCGGAGTTGCTCCTCCACAGAACTTCGTGACAGGGCCATGTTATCAAAGCTTGGTTAGTTGTGAAAGCTGAAATTCTTCCGCCGTATGTATAGCAACCCTCTGAAGATTCTGCTATAACACTCCTTTTGTCTTTCAGGAATTTTATGGCATCGTAATCTCCTTTGCTTCTCTCTTTAATAAATATTGAGCTGTCAAGGGTGAATTTTGCTTCGTAGTGTCTTATGGGTGTTGCAACTACGGGATATATCAGCGAGAGAACGAGTATGGTTGTGATTAGGTACTTCATCCTTCCCTTAAATGAGCCTGCTATGAACTTGGCGGAAGGCAAGCTCAGGAGAACCCATGCGATGAGATAGAACTTGAAGATGGTGTTCATTCTCGACTCGATCGAGATGAACTCGCACGCAGATATGAGGATGGCTGAGGTTATCATCAGAGTTGAGTAAAAATCACCTTTGGTGTATTTTTTAATGGATAGTATCAATAATGGGGTTGTGAGAAGCAAAACAGGTGCGACAAAGTATGCTACACCTCCTAAAATCATAGCGGGAACTGAAATTCTGTAGTTCAGCACCTCATCGAGGAGATAAAGGTAAACAAACAGGAAAATAAATCCGAAGTGGAGGAGGAATTCAAAGACATCGGTTCTCTCTGATGTAAAGTGCAATCCTGCTGAGGAGGACATGAAGGTGTAGAGGATCATAGAGGGAATCAATGCGGAGATAACTATCAAAAATCCCCTTTTTAATTCGTTTACATCTCTCCGGCTGTAAAATCTGTAAATTGAAACGAGAACTATTGCGAGCATGAAAACGATATCCCATGAGTTCACCGCGAAGAGTATGAAAGAGATAACAGCCAAGTACCGTGTGCTCTCTCCCTTTTTGAAGTACCTGTAAAGTAGGGCAATTGCGAGGAGTTTTATTGGAAGTGCAACAACATGGGCGTGAAAATCCGCGTGAATAAAGCTGAAGTATGGAAACTCTGTAATCGCATTATCGTACTTCAGATCGCTTATAACTCTGGATGCATTCCAGTAATACAAGTATCCCGGGGTTCTAAGCTGGAATATATCCGAAAAAAACTCGTAGGCAGAGTATGGGTTGGAAGAAATCGTAATAAAAGCTGTACCAAGAACAATTCCTGTGTTTGAGTGTTTAGAGTCCTTCAGTAGCTCTCTCAATACTCCTTGTCCGAGCATGATGAAAAAGGCGGGAACACTTGCGATGGCAATGTTGTATCCAACCTCTAATGTGGAAAGAGACATCAGAGTGATCGCAGAACCGACAACATACCCGAAGTAGTAGTAGAAGCTCAGGTCCCCTCCTGCAAAAAATGGATCGGGTGGAGGAAACCTCTCTGCGGTGAGAACGGAATTTAAAAAAGCCACATCCATGAGTTTTTCTGCTCCGAATGCTGAAGGAGAGAGACTTCGCAGAAACAGGAAGAATAGAAAAGATGTTGTAAAAACTCCCTCGGAAATGTAATCGAAATTTATGCCATTTTTATGCATGCTCCAGAAACCGTATCCGAGGAATGTAGCAAAGGTGAGATAAAAAACAACCTTAAAAGGGAAGATGAAGGATAGTATGAAAGAGATCAAGCAGATCAGGAGAATTGAGAGAAATCTGGATATGTAGTATTCCTGTCTAATTGTTTGGGAGATGATAATTCCCGAGATCAGATAGATGAGTATCCCGAGCATGCTATCCCCATCATGATATCTCTTTCAACTTTATCTTCAATTCCGCTAAGGATATTATTCCGAGAACGAGGGTTATTAGGTTCTTTATGGCGTGATCTATGAATGCAACGGAAAATGCTAAGCTTGGGGATATGGCGGTGGAGAAAACTCCTGTTAAAACAGCCTCGTATGTCCCTATGCCTCCGGGGGTAATGGGGAGGACTTTTGTTATGTTCCCTACGGATACCGCAATAACCGTTAAAAGGAAGAGATCGGGATAACTGCCAAACGAGTTCAAGACTAAGAAACAAACCACTATGTCGAACATCCAGAGGAGGATCGATGACAGGAATATCACGGGGGAGCTTTTTGCTCTCAGTATTCTGTTGGCATCTCTGACTATCTTTCCAACAATGTTCTGCATTCTCGATAGAGCAATTAATGCGATTATTATCAGAGTTAGAAATATCAAGGCGTAGATGGGAGTCCTTATGAAGCTTGATCCAGTTATGGCGATAGCCAAGATTGCTAAAACGAGAACGGAGATCAAATCGAATATCCTCTCAACAGCCAACCCACTGAAGGAGGTGGAATACGGCACATCCTTCTTATTGAAAACATACGCTCTTCCGAGGTCTCCGATTCTAACGGGCGTTATTACATTTAGAGTTTGGCTTATTGCAACACTTTCAGTGGAGAAGACGGTTGACACATCGTAATTCAACTGTTTGACTATGTATTTGTATCTCCAACCTCTGAGCAGGAAGGAGGAAGCATAAATAACGCTCGCCAATCCTATTATCATAGGGTTTGCACTCAGGATTGTGTTTATAACCGAAGCAAATCCTGCGTAAAATGTCAATGCAATTAGGATGACGACGGAAATGAGGGCGGAGGTTACGAGGTACTTTCTACTTCTCTTTTTTTTTGATTCTCTGCTCCACATTCTTAGGATTTGTGAAAACATGTAGACGACATCCTTTCCGAATCTGACTTTCGTCTCTCTACTCTGTTTCCATTTAACTGGGAATTCTTTAACCTTGTAGCCTTTTTTTTGGGCAAGTACCATAACTTCCGTGTCCCAGAACCAGTGATTGTCTTTCACCTCATCGATAAAGCTGAATAATGCACTTTTTCTAAACGCTTTAAAGCCGCATTGATGGTCCTTAAGCTTGGACCCCAGAAAAAGTCTCACGAGGAAGTTATAACCTTTTGATGCAAAATCTCTTTTGAAAGGTCTCTCTCTTTTGCTCTCTTGCATTAATCTGCTTCCCGTTGCGAAATCGTATCCCTCCTCCTTTATACTGCTGATTAACTCTTTGAGGTGTTTTAAGTCTGTTGAAAGATCTACATCCAAATAAACGAGTATATCTCCTCTTGCAAGTGAGAAGGCATTTTTTAGTGCTCTTCCTCTCCCGAGCCTCTCATCGGAGTGGAGATGGTGTACTTCTGGATACCTCTCAGAGAGTCTCCTTGCGAGCATGTCTGTTCCGTCAGTTGAACCGTCTTCTGCAATGATTATCTCGAATTCTCCTTCGTCGAGATAGGAGAGTAGCTCTTTTCGCACTTCTTCCACAGCCCTCTCAATAGATTTCGCCTCGTTGTAAGCGGGCAATACTACTGAAACGATTACACCCATTATGTTCACCTTTCTATGGGAAATAATGAATTCAGATTTTAGATTTAAGATTTTTGATTCAGGTAGAGATTTCTTGGGGATGATTTCGAGTTTACAATTAATGGTTTGTGGTTTTAGATTTTAGGCTTTTAACTCCAAATTTGGGTTTGGATTTGGTTGAGTTAGTTGCAATCAGTAGGTTTGAATCTCTCCACAAATTAAAGCTCTATCTCCGAATCTTACAATCTCTTCAAAGCCTTCCGATCTCTTTGCGATACCTGTGGTCTTCTTTAAAATGAACCTCTTTCCCGTTCTCGAGTTTATCCCTCTCCGCATGTTCGATAGGCGACTAACACCAAATGTGTTGTCATAGATTAGCTTGCTTAAGTTGATTCCGTAAACCTTTTCGAATGCGATTGATGGAGTGGTTAATCTGGCGTTAATTTCGATTATGTATGGCTCTTCTGCGAGAACAACATCCACGCCCACATATCCGTGCAATCCCCTTATGCATTCCACAGCCTTAATGGCGGATTCTGTTACCTCCTCTTCATCAATTTTTGCAGGAATAACTGCCCCACTGTATGCGAAATTATTGATAATCTGCTCGTTAATGCTCAGAACCTCAATCGAATCACCTGCAATCAGGCTAACGCTGAGTGCTTTTCCCTGAACTATCTCTTGAGCGATGTATCCAGTCTCTATGGAATCTACCTCTTCGTTTACGACTCTGATCCCCTCACCTCCACATGATTTCTCCCGCTTGATCAGGAATGGTGGTTCAAGCGGTTTCTTCGATGTTAAAGGGAGGTTAACCTTATTTTTTAGTCTCTTGTAGGTTTCCCATTTATTTGATGCAATTTTTATGCCTTCGGCCCTGCTCCCGAGGTTTACCGCTCGCCTTTCCGCAATTTCTGTTAGCTCAAGTAGCAGGTCATCATCTTCTGGAGCGATGATCACGAAGCACTCCGACTCATCTGCAAGCTCCTCAACCTTTCTCTTGATATCTTCTACATCTGACAACTTATCAGCCTGAAGTTCGGGAAACAACTCTCTAAACTTCTCATCAACGAAGGAATTAACCTCGGTGAATTGTGAGAAACCTTTAAGAAGGGATTTAAACATACCGAGTCCCTCAACTGCTATCTCCTCCGAAGCGACACCCCCGCATGTTATGAACTCGAACAAAAATACGCTCATAACTTTTAATTATATGTTTGTTATTTAACCTTTTAACATTTTAACATTTAACCTTTAACCTCCATATAGCATACCGAATGAGGGTGGTGGGATTGGTAAAAGCTGGATCGAAGAAGATCCTCTTCCTCTGTACGGAGAATTCTGCGAGATCGCAGATGGCAGAAGGACTGATGAGATCCATGTTTGGGGACAAATTTGAGGTTTACAGTGCGGGAGTGAAGCCAAAGGGGGTAAATCCTTACGCAATCAGAGTAATGGCTGAGATAGGAATAGATATCAGCACCCAGAGGTCAAAAAGTATAGATGAATTTAGAGGATGGGAGTTCGATTATGTTGTTACAGTTTGTGACACCTTAAGGGAGATATGCCCTTTTTTCCCGGGGAAGAAGATAATCCATAAGGATTTTGAAGACCCAGGCAAGGTCGAGGGTGGTGAGGAGGAAAAACTTGAGGCATTCAGAAAGGTCAGGGATGAGATAAGGGAATGGATAACTCAGACCTTTTCTTAAAATTTTGAGTAGGGTTACGAATTATTTATTCCGTTCCCTCTACTTTCACACTCTCTTGTTCGGTTTCGAACTCCTCAAAATCGTCTTGATTTAGAACTATCGCAATGTCTGCTGAATTTTTGAGTGCAGCTGAAAATCCCGGCTCTGCACCTATTATAATCGTTTCCTTACCCATTTCCATTGCTTTCTTGAGAACAGCTTTGAAGTCCGCATCTCTTGTTACGAGGGCTAAAGCATCGATAGAATCGTTGTATATGATCTCCATCGCTTCGACAGCCATTCTAACATCCACATCTCCTGAAGTTATGATTGGCTCAAATCCTTGATTCTCTATAGCCTCAACCAGTTTGTCTCCNGCGTATTGGTTCAAAAAAACTCTTGCAACTTTTATACTCCCGTATTCTTCTATAATCTCTCTTATTTCATTTAAATTGATGTTGAACTCTTTTCTGAGCATGTTAGGTCCGTCTATAAGCAGTCCTACTCTCTTTCTATCACCCTTTCTCGAGGAAATGTATTTCTTAATCCTCTGGAGTTTTCCGAAACTCAATGATTTTTTTATTGCCATTTGCTCTCAACCTTCCCGCACTAAATTTCACAACAAAGCTTAAAAAATTTATGACGGAATTGTAGACTTCAACTTATATTCTAAAAAATTTTTCTGTATTTGTCTTTGTGATCTTAAGGATTTCCTCTTTTTTGACCTCCTTAATCCTTGATATCTCCTCTACAGCATGTATGATATTTGCGGGCTCATTTCTACCTCTGACTGGTGATAGGAAAGGACTATCACTTTCGACTACGATGCTCGACTCGTTAGCTTCCTTCACTATCCTTTCTACTTTGTCCACAAAGCAAACCATTGTTGAGATCGAGATGGTGTATCCGAGATCTTCTGCTCTTTTGAGAGATTTAAGACTTCCAGTGAAGCAGTGGAGCATAACGGGCAAGTCGTATCTCTTGAGGATGTCGATTGCAATGTTCTCTGCAGATCTCGCGTGGATGACAACGGGTTTATCGATGTCTTTGGCCACATTTAACATTCTCTTGAAGATCTCTTTTTGTTTTTCAAGAGAGAGTAAGCTTTTAACCCTGTCAAGTCCTATTTCGCCTACCGCAGAGATTCTTTCTTGGTTCTCGATGATCTGTCTTTCCACGAAACCCACATCTTCTCCATTTCTCATGTTGGGGGACAGACCGAGGGTGATGTAGATCCCTTTAACGCCTTTGTCAACTAAATCAAGGGCTCTATGGTTGGAAAGGGAGTCGTATCCCGAAACGAGTATGCCCTCAACATTCCTCGACTTAGCCCTCCGTATGACCTCCTCTCTGTCTCTGTCAAAAACCTCCATCTGTATGTGAGAGTGTGCGTCGTAGGTCATTGTATCCGCCTTGGTTTTTGTTCAGAGCACGCTCTTCATGTAATTTATGAATCCTCTGTATCTCTGTTTCTTTCGTCAAGCTTCCTCTTTATCATAAGGTAGTTTACCGCGTTTATGACCGCATCGATTGAGGCCATAACTATGTCTGGTCCCGCGGATCTCGCGGTGAACAGCCTTCCGGTATCGTCTTCCACCGTGACATAAACCTCAGCAAGAGCGTCGCTTCCTCCGGTTATTGCATCCATTTTGAACTCCGTAATTCTGATTCTCTCTCCAACAAGCTCTGTTACAGCCTTCAGTGCAGCGTCTACCGGACCTACTCCTATTGCTGATTTAACTTTCCTCTCGTTGAAAACATCCGCATTTATTATCGCGGTGGGCGTAATCTTGTTCCCAGTCATGACGGTAATCTCGTCTACGAGAATTGCCTTCTCTTCCTTCTTCAACTCTCCAATGATGACCTCAGCAATTGTAAACAAATCGAGGTCGGTAACTTTCTTACCTCTATCTCCGAGTTCCTTAACCTTCTCAAATATTTTCGTCAGATCCTCTTCTGAAACCGAGTATCCTGCGTCTTCGAGTATCTTCTTGATCTGATGCCTACCCGCATGCTTTCCGAGAACTATTCTCCTCTTGTGTCCCACCATCTCAGGAGTAATCAATCCCGGTTCAAATGTGGAGGACTCTTTTATTACACCGTGTGCGTGAATCCCGCTCTCATGGCTAAAGGCATTCTCTCCAACGATCGGTGTATTTGGCGGAATTCTGAAGCCTGTAAGTCTCTCCACGAGCTTCGAGGTCTCGACGAGGTACTCGGTTTTAATATTCATCTCTATTCCTTCCATGCTTTTCAGGATCATGACGACTTCTGCAAGATTTGCATTTCCCGCTCTCTCTCCTATCCCGTTGACAGTCACCTGCACCTCATCTGCCCCTGCAAGAACCGCCGAATATGTGTTTGCGGTTGCCAAACCGAAGTCGTTGTGGCAGTGAACATCTATCGGAACCTTTATCTCCTCTCTAAGCTTTTTTATAAGCTCGTAGAACTTAAACGGTGTAGCAACCCCAACGGTATCTGGGACATTAATTATGTCCACCCCTGCATCCTCAACCGCTTTGTATATTCTCAGGAGATAGTCAATCTCAGTTCTTGTTGCATCCATGGCGGAGAACATACATCTTCTACCGTGATCCTTTATGTACTCTACCGCTCTAACCGAGTCCTCAATTATCTCTTCTCTTGACTTTTTTATTGTATGGTCTATCTGGATTTTTGATGTGGAGATGAAGATGTGAACGAGATCAACATCGGAATCTAAGGCTGAGTTAATATCATAATCAACAATTCTGGCAAGACCGCATATCTCAGCGGAGAGTTCGAGATCGACTATTGTTTTTACCGCATTAAACTCGCCCTTCGATGCAGCTGGAAATCCAGCCTCGATTATATCCACACCCAGCTTGTCGAGTTGCTTTGCAATCTGGATTTTGTAGTTTAGTGGGAATGAAACACCGGGTGTTTGCTCCCCATCCCTGAGGGTTGTATCAAATACCTTCACATTCCTCAAATTCTCACCTCGGTGGGAGATTGGTTCTCCTGTTGGTTATAAAATCTTTACTCATAACTTCAGTTTCAAATATTACAAAATGTTTTTAACCGAGTAGATTGTGGTATTTCCATGCCCTATAGCGATTTGAGAGAGTTCGTAAAGAGACTCGAGGACGAAAACGAACTTTGCAGAATTGAAGAGGAAGTCAATCCAAATCTTGAAATGACTGTAATAGCTGAAAAGGCTGTTAAATCCGGTGGAAAAGCATTGCTTTTTGAGAATCCAAAAGGGTACGACATTCCTGTTTTGATGAACACTTTTGGAACGGAAAAAAGGATGAAAATGGCTCTTGAGGTAGAGAGGTTGGAAGAGATAGGGGAGAGATTGGTTGCAATGACTAAAATAAAGCCGAAAGGTATTGTTGATGGAATTAAAAGCCTATCGGTTCTCAAATCCGCAATGGACTTCATTCCCAAAAATGTAAAAAAAGGTGCATGTAAGGAGGTTATTGAAACAAACCCGAATCTGCTCAAGTTTCCGATTTTGAAGTGTTGGCCTAAGGATGCGGGCAGGTTTATAACCTTCCCTGTGGTTATAACCAAGGATCCAGAAAGCGGGGAGTTGAATGCTGGTATGTATAGACTACAGGTATTCGACGAGAAGACGACTGGAATGCACTGGCAGATACACAAGCATGGGGCAGAACATTATAGGAAGGCTGAAGAGAAGTTGGAAGTTGCGGTTGCGATTGGAGTCGATCCAGCGATACTGTACTCTGCAACCGCTCCCCTTCCTGCGGGACTTGACGAGTTTATGTTTGCGGGTTTCATAAGGAGGGAAAGGGTTAAACTTGTTGATTGTGAAACAGTTGACTTGAAAGTTCCTGCGAATGCTGAGATCGTTCTTGAGGGGTATGTCAAAACCGATGAGCTTAGAATGGAGGGTCCTTTCGGAGATCACACCGGCTACTACACTCCTCCTGAGCTGTATCCCGTTTTTCATGTCACCACCATAACACATAGGGAGAACCCGATATATCACGCGACGGTTGTTGGGAAGCCACCCATGGAGGACGCATGGCTCGGAAAGGCTACTGAGAGGATATTTTTGCCCGTACTTAGGATGCTGTTTCCGGAGATCGTGGACATAAATCTGCCTGTTGAAGCAACATTCCATAATCTTGCGATAGTGTCTATAAGGAAGACATACCCGGGGCAAGCTAAGAAGGTTATGTTCGCACTCTGGGGCATAGGTATGCTATCCTTGACGAAGGTCGTAGTCGTTGTGGATGATGATGTGGATGTGCAGAACATGTCAGAGGTAATCTGGGCGGTTACGAGTAGGTTCGACCCGTCAAAAGATGTTGTTTTAATAAGTAACGCTCCGATCGACTCATTAGACCACTCAACATACCTCCCAAATCTTGGGGGCAAGCTCGGCATTGACGCGACCAAAAAATGGAAGGAGGAGGGATACGGAAGAGATTGGCCGGATGCTGTTGAGATGGATGAAGATGTCAGAGCAAAAGCCATTGAAATATGGCAGAAGATAAAGGACAGGGTATTGATCTAAAGGCTCGGATTAGGCTTAGACTCTGGCGGATGGTTGTGCTAAGCTCCAGAGGTGTTGGATTTTTTTACTTTTCTCGAATTCACATTTTGCATCTCCCTCGTTATTGCACTTCACTTCACACTGCTACCTCGTAAGCTATAACTACATATATTCCCTTCTCCTACTATACAGTATGGCTGAGAATTTCTCGGAGAAGGTTGTCAGAAATAGCAAAGAGCTTGTCAGGTATCTTCTATCTTTTCCAGAAATTTTAAACGAGCAGAGAGATGATCTGGAGGAGTTCATTAATATTTTGAAAAATGGAAGAGCAATTCACATCTTTGGGGTTGGAAGAAGCGGTGCGGTGGCTTTATGCTTCGCAATCCGCCTTAAGCATTTTGAGAAAGAGTTTGGACACAAAGTATGGTGGCTCGGAGACGAAGTAAGGGAGAAAATAGAAGAGGGAGATGTTTTAATCGTTTTTTCTGGATCTGGTGAGACAGCTGAAGCTGTATTCATCGCTCAAAAGGCAAAAGAAGCGAATGCAAAGGTGATCTCCATTACATCGTATCAAAAATCAACGATAGGTGAAATGTCGGATCTCATAATAACCCTTCCCGGAGGTTTGGAGAAGGCGAAGGGGTGGAAGTATCTTTCCGCACAGGTGTCGGAAGGAAGCTTCTACGGGGGTGGAGAATTTGAGTTAATGGCGTACCTCTTTCAAGAGGTGCTTATAATGGCTATCGGTGATTATGCAAAAATCTCCAAAAATGCTGTTATTCGTGAGCATGTAAGAGATTCATGATGTTTTACGGGATGCGAGGTGATCCTCATCAGGAAGGAAAAATTTAAAAAAAGTTTTATTTATTGTCCAATTTAGTTGATTCGTGAGACTTGTAACGCTGATCCCCGCACTCATAGTCATCAACCTAATTGTTGTAGTTGTTGCTCTCGGTGTAGGTAGTTCTGGAGCTGATCAGCTCCTCAGGATCGTAAGCGGTACTGCAGACGATACGACAAGTAAGATAGTCTTTGGGTACAGATTGCCGAGACTACTGCTTGCGATGATTGCTGGGGCATCTCTATCCGCGTCTGGATGTGCAATGCAAGCTTTATTCAGAAATCCACTTGCAGAACCGTACATCCTCGGTGTTGCAAGTGGTGCAAGTGTTGGGGCGGCGCTATCTATTGCTCTAAGCATAGGCTCCATTCAAAGCAGATTATTGCTTGCGTTTTTT
>MTMT01000075.1 GCA_002010195.1 Archaeoglobus sp. JdFR-32 | reverse complement strand
TACGGTTTTCAAAAAGATTATATATATGTGGATTTTAAAAAAATAGAGATGATGTTCAGGAAGATTACCTGGGTAATCTCCCTATTGATAATTATACTAACNCTCCAAACAGCTGATTCCGCGGTAGTTAATGTCTACGCAAACTTTGACCATTTGAAAAATCCGTTTACCCAATGGTATCACGGAGGACATGCTGAGATAGTTGAGGTTGATGGAAACAAAATATTGAGCGTGGACGGTGGAACCGCGGGAAGAGTGATAGGTAGTGATATCCAGAATTCGCCGTATGTTAAAGTTAAATTCAATGTCAAGATGCTGAATACAACTAACGGATACCTAAGGGTTGTTGTGTACAAATACCCGATGAGTTCCGAAGGATATAAAGAGGAAAGAGAAATTTGCGGGATCTATTTAACAAAAAACAAAATTATAAGCTTTAACAAAAGCAAAAAAGAGATAACCAATCTTAACGATGGCTGGAACACGATAACACTCAATATAGATATGATGGATGGAGTTGCAAGCGTGGAGTACAACAATGAGAAGCACATCTTCAACATACCAGCATTTGAAACAAGGAGATACTTCATCTTCAGGGTCGATCCGGGTACTCAAGCGTATATAGATGAGGTGGATCTTAAGGCGGGCTTTGACTACTACGAACTCTTTGACGCGTACACATTCGAGAGAACNACTCCAACCCCTGAAGTCACCACACCATCTACCAAACCCACAACCTTTTACACAACACCAACGACCTTACTTCCGAGATTTTCNGACTTAAAAATACTACTTGACAAAAACTACGAACTCCTCTATCAGACCGAGTACTACGGACACAAATTCTACATAGTGAAGTACTACAACTATATCCCATCGGGAACGGGGGTGGAGATAGTTACAGAGAGCGGTTTAAAGATCGGAGGAGATGACAAGGATTACGCTAAGGCTATCATAGATACATTAAGCATTTCAAAAATTGAAAAAGACTTGCTATATAGGTCGTGGGAGGAAAGACAAAACGGAATTACAACAGTGTATCTAACGATAATTGGGTTTTTGCTGTTCCTACTTGCAGCAATCGCCATAATAATATGGAAGGCTTGAGCTTTGCATAAGCTCTACGGATACATTTACTGATAGGTTACCGGGAGGTGCATTGCATTACTGCCACTCATCAGGTACCGCCTCAAACACAGCCTAAGCTTCCCTGTAGAACCTTAATCTGTGTATTTTTCCGTGAGGCCCAAAAACAGGCACATTACCGGGCATTGGGTTTAGGTTCACCTTCTTCTGGAATTCAGTTTGAGCCTGGAATGTTGATGAGTTAACTGTCAGCACCCCCCTGTAGTAGCTGACACCGTATGTGTGAACATGTCCCGTATGGATAATATCTGGAACCTCATCGATCACGAGTGGGTCATCTTTCTCGGGAGCAAGGGGTGATCTACCACCGTACATCGGCACCAAATGTCTCCGTTTTAGCATCTCCTCTATTGCACCGGTTGGATTCGAATAATCGAGGCGAGGTATCCTCATTATGATATCATCAATACTTCTGCCATGATATATGAGGACTTTCACGCCATTTACATCAATCCAAGCGGGGTTCCCAACATGGATAACATTCTTAGGGAATAAGCTTGCAAACTCTTTGGGAAGTGCTGGTTGAGGTTCAGCCTGTCTTACCGCATCGTGATTTCCGGGTGAGAGAATTACCTTTATCGACTTGGGAATTTCGTCGAAGTGTTCGGCTGCAGATTCGTACTGTCCGTATATGTCAAAGATTTCAAGCTCCTTCTCCTGTCCGGGATAGATTCCCACTCCATCGACAATATCGCCCGCTACAACAATGCACTTCACGGTCTCAGCTAAGTGCTTCATGTATTCGTTCCCTGCCTCTCCTCTCAACCATTTTACGAATACACTCCACGAATCTTCGAGAAAGGTATTGCTCCCGAAGTGGATGTCTGAAATGAAAACTATTGAGAAATCCTTTTTAATCTTTCTGCCATTCTGCGGGACTTCCGGAAAAACAATTCTGTTAGCGATTATCGTGTTCCTTCTAAGTATTCCCGATACCCCTATGACCTCATCCCCTAGTAACTCGGAAGCTACCTCCCTCAATTTTCCGGAAGCTATTACTCCTATTCTCCCGGTCTTATCCTCCAACTCGATAAAGTAGTTACCGCTATTCGTTTCTCTAACATCACATACCATGCCTATTATATCTACATTTTCTGGCTTGATTTTGGTAACCTGCCCTATTTGAATGGCGTTAACCCTTTGTTTTAGGATCCTACAGAGTTTATCGAATCTCGATGTGAAGTGTAGGTGGAAGTCCTCTATTCCTCCTTCACACGACGATATGCCCGTAATGTCTTTCAGAATGTTTATTTTAATATCCTCCACAACATTTCCGCTAACTCCAGAAACTCCTGTCCCCTCAGACACTATTACCTTGGACACCTTTACCTTGGCTTCCAAAATCTTTTTCAGCTCATCTACTGTGATGACGACAGAGCTGGTTTTTTTACACACCTCTTCGATCAAATCTTCGAGGTTTAGATTCATTGACTTCGCTTTTTCCTGCAAAAATTCTACCGCTGAGGGGTTTATGTTAAATCCCCTCTCCGCGAAGAGAGAAATAATTCTCATTGCGACAGGCTCGTTCCTCATTACATGCACACCACTACACCTCTCCCTTATCTATAACATTCGGTGTTTAAAGTAAAGGTCTTTCGAGTGATCTGAAAGTATAAAGTCTGAGAGCGGGTCTGAAACTACGGTCTGAGAGCGGTACCATCAACGGTGTTATTTCGCATTATTCCGATAACATTTAATAGCTCCACAGTACTCCCACTGATACATGGATAGAGATACGATGATTTCATACGGCAAGGAAATCATATCTACTCTGCTTATTGTAGCGGTAATCATCGGTATCGGAATTCTGATTACTGGAACTTGGCCCTTTATGGTTGCGGTTGAGTCGGGGAGTATGGAACCCAACATGCATCGTGGGGATGTTATATTCCTCGTAAGTCCAGACAGGACTGATATAATCCCCTACATCGAAGGTGTCAAGAAAGATTATAAAAGTTTTGGAAGCTACGGAGATGTTATAGTCTATAAGCCGAACGGCAATAGTAACCGAACACCGATAATACATAGAGTTATAGCATATGTAAACAAGGGAGATCCGATTCCAGTGAGAGTCGGAGATAAAATAATGATTACAAACCAGATTGCAGAAAGATCTGGATATATAACTCAAGGGGACCACAACTCCCTNCCAGACCAGCCAATCGTCTCTCAGCCAGTGGATAAAGATTGGATTGTGGGGGTTGCAAAGTTCAGGATACCCTACATAGGGTACTTCAGGCTAATCTTAGGGTAGATAAGATGATTGAGTATCTCTTTGCACTAATTTTGGGATCACTTTTGGGTTTCCTCATCGAACAAAAGAAAAAAGACTGCGAAAGGGAGAAAAGAGTGGTCTCGAATTGCATGAACCTCAGCTTGTTCATCTTGATATTTCTCCTCGGGTTCATAATTGGAAAGAATCTATCCTTCGAGGAACTTGCAGAGGTAGGGCAGATAAGCCTCGTTTTTGCGATTACATCCATGTTTTTCAGCTATACTTTCTCAAAGATCCTGTTCAGGATTGTTAAAATCCGTAGCAGAGGGTGAAATGATGTTCGTAGTGATAGTTGTTGCCATTCTTGCCATCGGATTGGGCTTGGGCTTATCCGGTAAGTTCCTACCGTCCATTGCAGAGAGTGGGCTTTACCTTTTGGTGGAGAACAGTTCTGGTGTTCTCATACACTATGTTCTGGTTTTTTTCATTTTCATCATAGGAGTTGACTTGGGATTAATGGAGTCGAGAATAGAGAAAATAAAGATGTCGTGGAAAAGCGGATTTTTATTGTTTTTAGGAACCGTTTCCGGTTCGCTATTCTCGGGATTCATGTTGCACTACCTCACGGACTATCAGTTGGCTATAACTCTCGCGGTTTGTGCAGGAATGGGTTGGTACTCTCTAACTGGGCCGTTTCTCGCCAAAACTTTCGGAGCTATGGCAGGAGCACTCGGATTTACATCCAACTTCATAAGAGAATTCCTTACGATCATCCTCTACCCAAGGCTATCAGATAAAAAAACAGCCATATCCATAGGAGGTGCAACCACAATGGACAGCACACTTCCGATAATAACGAGATTCTCTAACCCGGAAACAGCATTGATAGCATTTATTCACGGATTTTTCGTATCATTGATTGTTCCAGTGCTTCTCTCAATAATATCCAGCTTTTAATTTGAATCGAGGTTTATCAGATAGAAAAATTAAATCAAGGAAATGGTGGTGGTAAAACTGTTTTAAACCATATTTTTGCGTATCCACCTTATGAGTTCGGTTTTCGGCAGAACTCCAACCACTTTGTCAACAGGCTTACCGTTTCTGAAGAAGATCAGGGTTGGGATTGCGGTTATTCCAAATCTGTTTGCTATTCCTTGCTCTTCGGATGTGTTTACTTTCCCAAAAACAACATCTCCGTCATACTCTCTTGCGAGTTCATCGATTATTGGGGCAATCATTTTGCACGGGGCACACCACTCAGCCCAGAAATCCACAACAACATACTTGTTCTCCTTTAATATTTTTTCGAAGTTTGATGAGCTTAAATTAACGGGATAGTTGATTTTTGATGTATTCTCGTCCTGCATCATTTTTTCCATCATCTCTTTCATTTTTTTCTTTCTGATCATCTCAAGTTCGTCCATGTGTTAAAAAGTTACTGCAATATTTTTGAAGATTTCGGAATTTGGATCTCTCTTGTAAAAGCGAAGAATAAATAGTTAACTTTCTCTGATTGGTAGCTGGGGAAGTTATCAAAAAATCGAAAGGGCATTACCGCAAACTTCATAAACCCTTTAAAGTTCAGATTGTAAGGAGAGAGTGGCGAGCATAAATGGATATGGCATGGTGAACATAGCAATGCATAATATGCATGAATAACGCATAACAATCACATCCATCTTTCTTGAGGGCCCGTGGCTCAGCTTGGTTAGAGCGCTCGCCTGATAAGCGAGAGGTCCGGGGTTCAAACCCCCGCGGGCCCATAGTTCATCAAACTTAAGCTTATGAAAACTCTCCACTCTCTCGCAATTATCACCATTTTATCGTAACTTCTTTCTGCATAATCTTTAACGAAACATGTAATTTCTATTTTAGCCATTCTCAAAAAGCATAAATACCCACTCACAGGGGTTATAAATACTGGAAAATCAAGAAAAACAAGTTTATAAAAGAGTTCAAGTCTCCCTCTACGCGATTTAACCCTTAACACCGAGTATCGACTTCTGAGATCTCTTAAACCTCCTTCTCCTTCTTCCTCTTGAATCGTACTTCTGATTCGGTCCAGTTGGTTTATAGTTCTGCCATTTTCCGGGAACCAACCTTACCTGTCCTTTTCGTCCTTTTATTCTGATCCATGTTGTCGTACCAGTTTTACCCATGTTACAATTCCCGTATGACTCATTTTAAAAACATTTTGGTGATCTGTCGGATAGGTTGTTAAGGTATAGCCTTGGGTTCGCACATTCAACACCATATCATAATCTCCATCATTATTAAAATGGAAAACTTAATATCTTGAGTATTCTCATTATCATTAGAATACGAGAAAATTCTTTAAATATATCGAATAATCGCTGAAGGAGGTGCTGAAAATTATCACATTAATGGATGCGGTGATAGGAATTACGGGATTTGTTATAGGGTTTATTCTCATGGAAGTAACCGGTGTCACAAAATTTACATCATCCTCTTCTGTTGAGTTCGAGGAGACTGAAAGCGGTATCGATATGAAATCGATAAATTCAGAGATAGATAAAGCCATAACTCCTGATGTGGAGAGATTCATCAACCTTCGTGAAAAAGTAGGGGAGTTGAGTCAGGGAGAGAGAATATCTTCACTTCACTTGGAGGATGCGGAGGTTATCGAAGAGGAAGAGGAGATGAGTTTCGACAAGTTTATTGATCACCTAACGAGAAAGTACATGCTCGTTGATGCGACGATATCCACAACCGAGGGTTTGCTTGTCGCATCTAACAGCAAAACTCCTGAAGATGATGCTGCAATGGCGACGGAGATGATGGATAAAGTTAAGAACATTTACGGTGGTGTTAAGGAAGTAATCTTAAGTACAGAGGGTGAAAGAAGGTACATTTTCAGAATCACCGGGGAAGAGGAGCTCATCGCTCATTTAAGGTCGAAAAGAGAGCTTACAAATCCGGAAATCAGAGGTTTCAGAAAGGATATTACCCAGTACATGGAGGGATACACATGAATATTCTGAGTATTGTTTTGATGGTTAGCCTGATCACATTACAACCATCAATTGTCAAGCCCGGAGACGAGGTTAAGCTTACGATTCAAGGGGATGATGTGTATGTAATCGAACTTACGGATAGCGATCTCTACTTCAAAGACACAATGTCTAATACAATAAACGCAAGTGCAGGGGAATATATAATTAAGGTAAAATACACAGCCAAACCCGGAACCAAGACCGTAAACATCAGATACCAAAACGGCAGTTTCTATCAGACGAGGAGCATTATCGTCAACGGTTTCTCTGAAGCTGATCTCACATATCTAATACAAAAAGCAGGAGAAATGGAGGAAGAGATAAACAACCTGAATGCACAAATTGCAGAATTGCAGAAGAAGATTTCAGAAGGTCACAAAGAGCCATTTCAAACCCCTGAGTATGTTAAATCACTCGAAGATGAGGTTACAAGCCTGAAGAGTGAACTCATTAAGAAGGATCAGGAGCTTGAGAGCCTAAACGCACAAATTAAGGAGCTAAATAAACAGATCAGCCAGCTTAATTCAGAGATTGGCCAGTATCAGCTTGAGAAGGTCGAATACGAAAAACTAAAAAAACTCGGATCGCCGACCTTTATAGAGTTCACTAGATTCGGGTTCTTCTTCATGGTCGCATTCACTGTGGGTATTTTAATTTCTCTGTTAAGGAGGTGAAATTTTTTGACAAGAATCATTACCGTTGCATCCGGTAAAGGGGGTGTTGGTAAAACCGTCCTTTCAGCTAACTTGGGAATAGTTCTCTCCTTGTACGGAAAGGATGTCACAATATTGGATGCGGACATAGCTATGGCAAACCTTGAGCTAATTCTCGGGATGGAAGGAATGCCGGTCACACTCCAGCATGTCTTAGCGGGAGAGGCGTCGATAGATGAGGCAATTTACAGCGGTCCGGGAGGGGTTAAAGTAGTCCCCGCAGGGATCTCCTTGGAGGGTTTGAGGAAGGTAAATCCAGATCTCTTGGAAAATGTGCTTCTTGCAATTTTAGAAAGAACAGACATACTAATTCTCGACGCCCCTGCAGGACTCGAAAAAAGTGCCATCATTGCATTAGCATCTGCAAACGAGCTTTTACTCGTGGTTAATCCGGAAATATCTTCCATAACCGACGGTCTGAAAACAAAAATGGTTGCAGAAAGACTCGGAACGAAATTATTGGGAATCGTTGTAAATAGAGTAACCTCCTCTGGAATAGAGATGGCTAAGAAAGAGATCGAGGCTATTCTGGAAGGAAAGGTTATCTCCGTGATTCCGGAAGACCCCGAAGTTAGAAAATCCGCAGCGTTTGGTCATCCAGTCGTTCTCAGATCTCCAAACTCACCTGCGGCAAAGGCAATCAAGCAACTTGCTGCAAAAATAGGTGGAGTGGAGTATAAGGAGGAGAAAGAGGCTAAGGAGTCAGCCATATCAAGATTTTTAAGAATATTTAGGAGGTGATGGATTGGCAATATTTGAATCCGTAATCCTTGTTTTGCTGGTTATAAGCTTGGTTATGAACATCTTTCTCTATGCTAAGGTAAAACAGCTGAACAAGGAGCTACAGGAGGTAAGTAGCAAGGTAGACTTGACCAAAGAGGAGTTGTCCCAGATAAGATCGAGAATAAACAGGATGAAGGGTGAACTTTAATTCCTTTTTTTAACCATTTTTGTATTTTGTTTGCGGTTCATTACTTGCGGTTTTCTTGTTTTTTAGTAGTTTTGTAATCCTGTAATTTTGGGGCTTGCTGTCAGTTCTTGCTTAGAAATCCTTACCACCATCATCTCTACCATTCTCCGGAATTTGTTCCATTCTCAACAACTATACCTAAATTACAGGAAAAAGCTTTTATAGTGAGAAGATTACTATTCTGCATGACTGAGAGGAAGATCTTACTCGACGAGAACGAGATGCCAGACAAATGGTACAACATTCTTCCCGATCTACCGGAACCCCTTCCACCGCCATTGCATCCCGCAACTAAAGAACCTTTGAAGGCCGAGGATCTAAAACCAATTTTTCCGATGGAGTTGATAAAGCAGGAGATGAGTGGTGAGAAGTTCATCCGAATACCCAGAGAAATAATGGATATTTACAGATTATGGAGACCTACCCCTCTCATAAGAGCGGAAAGGTTGGAAAAATACCTGAAAACTCCGGCAAAGATATACTACAAATACGAAGGGGTCAGTCCCCCGGGAAGTCATAAACCAAATACTGCAGTAGCTCAGGCTTACTATAACATGAAAGAAGGCGTTGAAAGATTGACTACAGAAACCGGAGCGGGGCAATGGGGCTCTGCACTATGTTTTGCAACATCCCTCTTCGATATGAAGTGCACAGTGTATATGGTCAAAGTCAGCTACACGCAGAAGCCGTACAGAAGGATTATGATGGAGACTTGGGGTGGAGAAGTGATTCCGAGCCCCTCGAACAGAACTGAGAGCGGAAGAAGGATACTTGAAAACGACCCAGATAGTCCGGGAAGCTTAGGCATAGCTATAAGTGAAGCTGTTGAGGATGCGGTAAAAAACGAGGATACAAAGTACAGTCTCGGAAGTGTTCTAAACCATGTGCTCCTGCATCAAACAATCATAGGTCTCGAAACCAAGAAACAACTCGAGAAAGTGGATGAGAAACCAGATGTAATTATTGGTTGCGTAGGTGGTGGAAGCAACTTCTCGGGGCTGGCATATCCCTTCGTGAAGGATAGCATGAATGGGGGAATTAGAATCATAGCAGTTGAGCCTTCTGCTTGCCCAACACTAACGAAAGGAGAGTACACATACGATTATGGTGATACAGTGGGTTTAACTCCGCTCATAAAGATGTACACCTTGGGGCACGACTTTGTACCACCACCAATTCACGCTGGAGGGTTGAGATACCACGGAGATGCTCCAACTCTCAGCTTACTTGTTGCAAAAAGGGTTATTGAGGCGGTTGCGGTAAAACAGATTCCAACTTTCGAAGCAGGCATGATTTTCGCACGAACTGAAGGAATAGTGCCCGCTCCCGAATCCAATCATGCGATAAGGGTTGCAATTGATGAAGCCCTAAGAGCAAAAGAGAATGGTGAGGAGAGGGTTATCGTATTCGGACTTAGCGGACACGGATACTTCGATCTGTCCGCTTATGACTCCTACATCAATGGAAAGCTGAATGACACCTGATTTTTTCTTGTTTTTTACACTGTTATGTATGGTTGAGTTGTGCTCTTTCCAACGAATTGGAAAATCGAACAAAACCGTAACATTTAAATTATCATTAAAAATTATTCTATACCATGGATAATAAGATCGTTCTGCTCGCCATTGTTCTGATTCTCGGAGGAGTGATGTATGTTTTCTATCAAATCCCCGTACAGAAAAACATCGTTTTCGTTTCGGATGTGGAGGGGTGTGCTGCGAACCTATCTAACCCATCAAATCAATCGAATCCACCAATCTCAGCAAAATCCTTTAAAAATGAGCAGGAACCTGATATCGAGGTGATTGAGGACAAGATAGTATACTCGAGAGCGATCTCCCACCTCTGTTGCAGAAAAGTCGAACTCAAGCACGAGGTTGAGGGTTCTACAATAAACATCTACGAGGTCTGGAGCGGAGTCGGTTGCAAGTGCATCTGTTTTTCCAGAATCACAGCAAAGCTCAGTACAGCAGCAGGAGAATACACCGTTAATGTATATGAAACTGGAACGAAACCAAACGGTGAGCCGATGGGAAGAAAACTGATCATATCAAAGGTTGTAGATGTGAATACCAGAAACTGAGAATAAAAAAATAAGTTATGCCTTTTCAAGCTCGAACTCCTTGTGCAAAACTCTTACAGCATCCTTTCCCTCCTTTTTGGACACTGCGAAAGACACATTGAACTCCGAGCAACTCTGACTTATCATAATTACATTTATCTTGTTTCTGCCGAGCGAGGAGAATATTCTTCCAGCAACACCCGGAGTTCCCGCCATACCAGAACCAACAGCACTTACAACCGCAATATTATCCATTTTCTTCACAGAGACTATTCCGTTCTCGAGAGGTTTGAGGGCTGAGTACGCCCTGTCTATGTCCGCCTCATCCACAACGATTGAAAGATTGAGTTCAGATGAGCTTTGGGATACCATTATGACATTGACTCTCTCCCTCGACAACCTTCTGAAGACATCTGACATTATTTCTGCAAAATCAAATCCCGCCCCACTTATATTAACAATTGCAACCTTCTCTATCAAACTCAGAGCTTTTACTATGTCCTTTGATGAGTTGCTTTCTCTTTTTATTACAGTTCCCTCTGCATCCGGATTGAAAGTATTCTTTATTCTAACAGGGATTCCCTTTCTCATCACCGGCTCGATGGCTCTGGGGTGTAGTATCTTCGCTCCGAAGTGGGAGAGTTCCATCGCCTCTTGGTAAGATATTTCGGGGATAAGCCTCGCTTCAGGAACGATTTTCGGATCCGTTGTGAGGACTCCATCTACCTCCTTCCACAACCATACCTCATCCGCGTCAAGAGCAGAGGCAATAAGGGTTGCGGTGAGGTCGCTTCCACCTCTTCCGAGGGTTGTTATACTTCCATCCTCTGCAACTCCGATGAAACCAGTTATGACGGGTGTGGATTTTTTAATTCGTAACAACGGATCAAGTCTGCTTTTTACGGTAGAGTAAACTTCTGGGAGTGGTTTCGCCCTTCCAAAATTTCTGTCAGTTATTATTCCTACATCTCCTCCGGTTAGAGCTACCGAATCTACACCTATGGAAAGAAGAGATGCAGAAACTATAGGAGCTGAAAGCCTCTCCCCAAACGATTGAATGTAATCCATACTTCTCTTGGTGAGCTCTCCGAGATAACCTATTCCAAGCAGAACCTTTTCCAGCTCATCGAGAAGCTTATCTATCTTCTCAAACACCTTCGTCTGAATATCTGGATTCTTAACAGCAGTACTAATAGCTTCGTAATGTTTTTTAGTTAGCTCAGCAATGAAAAGCTTGATAAAACTGGAGGAGAAGTCTTTATAGCATTTTGTTGCAGCTTCAATTAACGAGTCTGTAACCCCCGCCATTGCGGAAACTACAACCACTTTTTCGTATTCTTCGAACTTCTTTACAAGATTCGCTACATGGAATATGCTTTCTCCATCCTTCAGACTCGCTCCGCCAAATTTCATGACGACCCTCATGCTATCTCCTCCAGTTTTCCAGTATTACAGTTGGTAATATTAACTCAAACCACCTTTCCTAAAAAGGACGGGAATATAAATTTTTTCCTGAAATTAGATGTTTGATGCCAAATTTTCAATTACTAAGTTAAAGAGCAAACCTAAACTTGTTTTTATTGCAAAAATAATCCTAAAAATAGTCTTAAATCAGGTTAAAGAACTTATCTTGGATGCAAGTCTTGCAAGAACATCCTTTCTTCTGGCTGGGATGAACTTGATAGAACCGACCACAAGATGCCCTCCACCTTCAATTCCAGCATTCGGAAGCTCATTCTGAAGCTCTCTAACCATCCCGGGTATGTCCAAGCTTACCCCCTCACTCCTTATGATCGCAAAATCAGGACCATAACCAATCGTGACAATCCTTGGGCACTCTTTCTTTAGCCTGTCATGTAGCTCTCCAGTAAGTTTTCCCGGAGGAGGAAATGTGAACCTCTTGGTGTAGTTTTCAATGTCGAGGGCAACGAGATGAATCCTGTTAGGCAGTTTCTGAACTTTGTATCCCCCTTCTATGCTCTTTAGCTGTTCCTCTATGGAGTTTTTCGCATAATTAGCCAGCATTGAAACGAGTTTTTTCTGCCTGTCAATCCTACCAAACCCGAGGATTTCTCTAACTATCTGGTTGCCATCTCTGAACCTCAAATAGAATGCCTCATACTCAAGAGCCAAAGCTATATCTTTCATTTCGTCAACTGAGAAATCAGATAGTTCGAGGTATTTTTCAACCTCGCCCTCGGCTCTGTCTCCAACAATGGATATTGCAGGTAGGTTCTTAAGTTCTCGATCCAACTCGCCATCACTAATCATCCTTGCTATCTCCGTGCAGAGTATTCCCGATGTGTAGTTGCTGTCTCCCCCTACCTTGTATGGATTTACATGATGCAGAAGATATCTGTCAACCTCATCATCCGGAAAATGATGGTCTATTGTTATTATGTCCGCTCCGAAAGTTATAAACTGCCTTATTGCTGGAATGTCTTCGTAGCCTGAACCATTGTCCACCAAAACGATGACTGGAATTTTGTCTCCGTGTCTCTCCATATCCTCGAGTGAGTCGTCCAGATCTTTAACCACATCCTCGAGCTCGTAAAACGGAGCCCTTGAAACTTTCCTTTTCACGAGAAAATACTTCGCGTCGGGATCGGATACAGTTTTCTCCACTAAATCGATTAGAGCTGTTTCGAGTGCAACACCACCGCAAATTCCGTCAGCATCCCAGTGATGCCTGATTATAATAGGTCTCGAGTTGAAAACAGCCTTCCTTAACTCTTTCGCAACCAGCAACATCTCATCCTTCAGCTTCTCGAGAACATCGGATTCAATCAGAAATCCTCTATGAATGGGAGTACTTCTTATCTCGATTTCCTCCTGAATCTTCTTAGATATCTCGCTCGCCTCCTCCCCGAGCAACCTTTCCATCTCGAGAATCTCCACCTCTATGTTTGTACCCCTTCTTCTTACTATCCCACTTATTTTCACCGCGGTATCAACATCTATCTCGGGATACGCTCTCTCTCCACCCTCAAAAGCGACACCTTTACATACTCCAGTCTCATCGAGGATGGTGAAAATAGTTGGACCGCCTGTCATTCTAATATGGGTAATTATACCTGTTAACTCCACGAGTTTTCCTGTAAATGAGCTTAACTCCTCAATTTTTATCTTTGGAGCGGATTTTGATACTTCAATTACAGCATAGTCGTCGATTTTCACAGGTTGAAGGTCAATCTCTCCGCTCCCTCTTATTCCGTGAATTCTCACAACAACCTCATCTCCTTCCTTTAAATCCATGTTGGATGCAGATTTTCTTGGAATGAGTCCTCTTAACCTCTTATTCAGACTTACAAAGATGCCTATCTCAGCTATTGAGTCAACGAATCCAACATAGTTTCTGTTAAGTTTCAAATCTTCAATTCCACAGCTATTCCTCAAGAGATAGGCATGAGGTTTTTTCGAGCATTTATGGCATAGATCGAATTCTCCTTTTATTGGAACACCGCACATTTTGCATTTGCTTGCTTTTCCACTTCCCTTACATGTGTTACAGATCTCCATTCTTTTCTGCACTCCAGTACCACCGCACGCTCCACATACTCCCTTCAAAAATAGCTGTAGCTGTTCACCCGTTAGCTCTTCGGTTAGCTTCGGATCGAAACCCTTCGTTTTCCCCTTTCCATCGCATACCGGGCACTTGTACTCTACCTCAACAATACCTTTGCCGTCACAATTGCCACACTTCATTAGAAAGATCCTCCCCTCCATTTACTATTCCACTTCTGAGATCTCTGAGATTGAAGAGTTCATAATAGAGAACACCTTATACAGAGTTCCGTGATAGCTCAATCTTGAAGTTAACCTCTTTTTGAACATATTCCAAGCATACTCATCAACTTCGAATTCAACATCNGAGTACCTCACATCCTTCAAAACCAGCCCGTAGGGTGGAGAGGGTTCCATTCTTTCTGTATATTTCTCGGGTGTTAGCATAGATTCCAACCAGTTCAGATCTCTAACACCCTTGCCTATCATCTCCAGAGCTGTGGCAATATTTCTCACCATATTCCATGTNAATGCATTGCCTTCAAGTTCGATTGTAATGAATTTGTCGTCGATTCTCACATCAACCGATCTCAGAGTTCTAATGTTACTCGAAGATTCGGAGAACTTCTTTGTGAAGTTGGAGAAGTCGTGAGTTCCTTCGATCATTGACGCAGCCTTCCTCATTACGGATACATCCACATCGCTTTTAAGCAGAACATATGAGTAAACTCTTGAAACCGCCTGTTTTCTCGGATCAAAGTCATCATCTACCTTTGCCCAAGCCCACACTGTTATGTCCTCGGGTAGCTTGGAGTTAAGAACCCTCGGAAAACACTTTTTAATCTCCACATCTATTGCGAAAACATTTCCCAGAGCGTGAACTCCTGCATCAGTTCTGCTTGAACATCTGTACCTTGCAAGTCCCGGATCTATTCCAAGCTCGTTGAAAGCTCTGAATAGCTCACCCTCTACCGTTCTGAGATTCGGTTGATACTGCGATCCAAAAAAGTTCTCTCCGAAATAACCGAATTTATATGCAATCCTCATAATAAAAAATTATTTTTCTTTGGATATTATCGATGAAATGAACTCATTAACTGTATTGAGCTTTCTGCTCAACACATCCTTTACATTCTTCTGCCCCTGATAGAATCCCACTGCTGCACCCACGATAAACAGGAAGTCAATGTCATCAAGCTGATACTTGTCCTTTATCTCCATCAACTTCTTAGCCCTACTTTGCGGGAGTCCGTTTACGAGTTCCTCTTCCTTTTCAAGCTTTTCAAGAACTCTTTCATCCACGCTCCATTCATTTTTTAACTCTTCAAACGCATCCCACAGCAGGGATTTCTTTGTCTGGATGTCCATCTCCACCACCTTTTCACAACTAATTTTCAGCGTATTTAAATTTTTGCGATTTGTTGATCTGTTGGGTTAACTATGTTTTGAACCCTTCATTCAGCAACTTCCTCGTGTAGTGAATTCTCTGAATTGCTGTGAAGTGAGACAGAATTGCGACGATTATAACTGCCTCTACGAGGTAATTCGTTACAATCCCTAAAAATATTATGATCAATCTTTCCCCTCTTTCAGCAATCCCTACATCGCATTTTTCTATTATTTTCTCCGCTCTGGCTCTTGTATAGCTTACGAGCAGAGCTCCACTCATAGCAAGTACGACATAAACCCAATCCACACCGTAAATTCCGAGTGAGAGAAAGATAGCGACATCGACATACCTGTCGAAAACCGAGTCCAGAAACCCGCCAAACTTCGTTGTGAGTGTTTGATTTCTTGCAAGGGCACCATCCAGCATGTCAAAAAAACCGCTCAATAGGATCGTTAGCCCACCGTAGAGTATATTCTTCGTAGCGATCAAATAAGCTGAGAGAAAACCCGTGAATAACCCTATAATCGTTATGTGGTTTGGTTTAATCCCAACTTTGAATAGTATGGAAGTCAAGGGATTTAAAAAATCTGTGATTTTCGATTTCAGGAAACTGAACATAATCCAGAAATCGAAAAAGGGTATAAAATTTTTTGGTCGCTAAGCTATCCGCCACTCTACCTCCATATCTTGCCACGATAGTGTCCCGTTATCGGACACCCCAGACACAGCTCGTTTTCCCAGTAATCACACGCTCCACAATCAGAGTTGCAAGGTGGTGTATCGGATCTCTCCACATGCACTTTCATCGGCACGACTGTGTCCTTTTCCGCCCTTACGATAATCCCAACATCGATATCATATACATTCGGATCGGGACGAATATGCTGGTCTACGATAGCCTCAAGGGTTGACAAATCCTCACCGATAAACATCATTGTTAAATTCTTATTCCCCGCGACAATAAAGCCGTTAAGGAAGAAAGGACACCCGGTAAACACATTTATCAGTTCTCTCGGTTGTCTACACTTAACATCAACTTTGAGGATATACAGTCCCGCATTTTTTAGATTTACACCATAAGTGTGGTTTATTATTCCAAGCTCCCTCATTTTCTTTATTCTTGCTCCAACGGATGGTTGTGAGAGCCCTACAACCTTTGCAATCTCGTTTTGGGATATCTCCGGATTCTGTTCGAGAATCTCGAGTATCATTTTATCTTTTTCATCGAGTTCAAAAACTCCTACCATGACAAAACCCCCTTAACCAAACTTTACATCAACTTATAAAAAATTAGCGATTTTCGATTATTATAAAAGGTAGATTCGGGAGCGAATTTTATGATACACAAAATATTGTAAAACCACATGTTCGAATTCTTAAGAATAAATAAATGGGTTAAAGCCATGACGAATTAATTAACATTGTTTATTTTTTAAAAAGTTTTCCTAAGCTCTTCGTATCCCAAATTGAGAGATTTTAGATGAAAACACATCACCGTATTCTTTTAGAATTTCTGTCGGGCAATCCGTGAACACGACCTTTCCCAGCATAACCATGGATGCCTTGTATCCCAAATGCTCCACCTCTCTAATAATTTCGAGTACCTCGTCGTCCATGAGACCCGTCTTTAAAGCAAATTCATTCGAGAGGAGGAATATCGAATCAAAGGTTGGATTTCTCAAAAACTTTTCAAGAGCTATTCCACCATGATACTGTATCGATCTTACAATCTCATCATCCTTCAAGATTTTCGAGGTTGAGATGTCTCCGAGCATAAGAAAATTGATCTCTTTATCGAACAAAAACTTCTCAACCCTCGCCTTTGATGGGGCTCCAGCCTTTTTTCTAACAACAACACCGCCATAACTCTGGCAAACCACATCTCCCAAGCCAGTGGCACACCTAACCTCGCACTCATGCACGAGATCCGCAACCTCAAAAAAACCCTTGTTCATGTTTAATGCCTCGCTAACAGCGAAAGCAGATGATAGGCATGCAGATGCACTGAAACCAAAACCGTATCCCGGTGGTATATCCGATTTAAGATTTAGATTTAGTCCGATATCTGAGTAGCCCATTATGAGCTTTTCAAGGACCAAATCAAGTGTTGGAAATGTAAATTTGCGGGAATTTAACCTGATCTCCACCGAGTCTGATCTTTCTAACTCTGCAGTAACACCACTCTCGAGGTTTATTCCGACCCCTGTCGATCCGATATTCTCAAAATCTTCAGGGTTTTTACCGTGAAAAGGTGAGAAAAAGGCTGTTATGCTCGCGGGTGAGAAGTATCTAAATTTAAATTTAGGCTCAGGTGTATCTTTGAGCGTATCTCCAAGGGCAACCATACCCAACCATTCCCATGCCCTTTACCTCAGCTAAGTACATCTTCAATGTAGGCTCTAACTATGTGTTCCGCAACCTCGGATTTCAATCCTTCAATCCACTCCTTTCTCTTCGATGTTATGACCAAAACCTTCGTATCCACAGTACCCATTCCTTTTTCAAGAACATCGTTTGCAACAACCATTGACAGCTTGTCGGACAACATTTTCTCATACGCAATGTTGTATAGCTCATCTCCAACCCCTGTTTCAGCTTTGAAACCTATAACCTCTCCATCGTAGATCTCTCTGATCTTATGCAGAATTTTCGGAGCAGCCTTCAAATGAAGGATTAGTTCATCCTGAGTTTTGATTTTGCTTTCCGCCATTTCTATCGTAAAATCAGCTGCAGCAGCAGATGAAACGAATAAGTCACATCCTCTCTTAACTTCGGTTATGCTTGCATTCAGCATCTCCTCCACACTTCTAACGGATACCTCTCTGAAATTTGGAAGGTGAACATTTCTCGGCTTGGATGTGATTACAACCACATCCCCCCCTCTTCTCCACAACTCGAGGGCGATTTCGTGACCCATAAGCCCCGAACTCCGGTTGCTTATAAATCTGATCGGATCGATCTGCTCGAATGTCGGTCCAGAGGTTACAATAATTCGTTTTCCCTCGAATTCTTTACCGTAAAGTTTCCTCTCCACATGAAGACATATCGATTCTATGTCCGCAAACTTAGCCTTGAACTCCTCGTAAACAGGTTCTACGAATTCAACCCCCATCTCCTTCAGCTTTTCAATGTTTTTCGATACCGCTAAATTCTTGATCATGCTTTCATGCATGGCAGGAGCAATAACTATCGGCTTTCCCGAACCCATGGCGGTAGTCGCCATTGTTGTGACCGGAGTGTCGTCAATCCCGTTTGCAATTTTCGATATTGTGTTGGCTGTTGCAGGAGCTATGAGTAGGAGATCTGCAACACCATCCATACCCAGAAGCTCCACATGTTCAACCTTTCCTGTTATCTCGGTTATGACCTTGTTATCGGTTGCGAATTCGAGTGAGTATGGATGAATAATCTTTCTCGCAGATTTGCTCATAACGGGAATGACCTCTGCACCCCTTCTGATAAGCTCTCTCGATAGCTTCACGGTTTCCACTGCAGAGATGCTACCAGTTACAGCGAGAACGATCTTTTTCCCTTCCAACTTTTTATTTCTCATACCTCTTATTCTCCTTAGATGCATACACCTCACCAATCTCCGAGTTTTCACTCAACTTTGCTCTCTCAACTTTACTCCTCCATCCAATTTCACCTAATTTCATCCAATTTCCCGTTCTTCATCTCCTTAGCTGAGATGTGTTTCTTCACAGCAGATAAAAACACTTGTGGATTTCCAAACTCAACCGCTCTTCTGTAGGCAGGTCTCTTTAAAACATCTTCGATTTTTTCGAGTTTCAACGAAATAAGCTTAAGCTTTTCTTTATCTACATCTATGAAGCTGATATCCTCACGAACTTCCTCCTCTTCCTCCTCTATTATGAATTTTCTTGCCTCTTTAACCTTATTTTTACTTAAGATCCTTTTTACAGCGTTTTCCCAAGAGTCCCTCCAAGGAAGATTGCGAATCAGCTCTTTTGTGAAAATATTCTTTCTCTCAACATTTATCAAATCGTAAGGACAGGAGTTCTCACAAGCTCCACAGTAGATGCAGAATTCTTCATTAAATTCAACCCTCGATTTGTCCTTCGAAACATACCACACATTGTTGTGCTTACATATCTTTATACACGCGGAACACCCCACCGGATCACATCTATACATTCTCGCCTCAAAAAGAGATAATTCTCCCTCTGCTGGCTTAATTGTTTTAACAGCATTATATGGACATATTTTCTCACAGTAAGAGCAGTTAGAGCATAGATCTTGATCAATATTGATCTTGGCTATCTCTTCCGGCAATTCAAACCTAACTCTCTCCCCTCCCTCGATTTTTATTGCCTTTTCTGGGCAAACCTCTTCGCACAACTTACAGAAATCACATTTCTCTTTGTCTATGAGTATCTCCTTCTCATATGGCATTATATCGAACGGTTTTGGATCCCTCTCCACCATAGCAAAAACATCACAGAATTCCGCACATATTCCACACTGGTTGCACCTCTCGTAGTCTATCTTTATGTCTCCTCTCAAACCCTCATTTCTTAAGTTGATGTCCTGTCTTCTCAGTACTATCTCCCTCTTTATGGCATTCGTTGGACAGACCTTTGAACATAGAGTACATTCAACACACTTCTCTTCGTATTTGTAGGTGTAAGAGATAGGAGATATGGGTAGAGACGATCTCTCAACTTTCTCTCCGTTAATTCGGAACTCAAAGCAATCAAAAGGACAGAATGCATAACAAATTCCACAGTATGCACACTTTACATGGTCTACAATTACTGGTGGGATATCAAGCCCGAGAGCTATATCATGGATTGGTCCGAGATCTATCGCAGAAACTGGACAGGCGAATACACATATTCCGCATCCATTACACCTTCTGTAGTCGTAGATGAGCTCTCTCAACTCATCTTCAGTTTCTTGGAAGAATGTGAATACATCTTCCAGTTTTACATCTCTTTTTATCTCCATCAACTACCTCCTTCTTCGTTCCTCTTTATCCTTTCATCATCACTCGAATCCACAGCATCTATATCCTCTTCTATCGGTCCGAGTGTCTTAAGCTTCTCAACGAACCTCGATATATCTGAGACGATCTCCATTGCCTCTCCAGCGGAGTGCCAAGAAGTTGTTATCCTCTCCGGATTTATTCCCACTTCCTCCAAAGCCATTCTTAGAGCTGAAACTCTATCCATAGCCCTATAATTTCCATATTTGAAGTGACATTCCCCCATCCTACAACCTGAAACCATCACACCATCCACACCGCTCTTCAACGCATGAAGTATCCATTCTGGATTCACTCTTCCAGAGCATAGCGTTCGAATGACCCTGACATTAGGATCGTACTGGATTTTGAATGTGCCAGCAAGGTCTATCGCCCCATAACTGCAGTACCAACATGCAAAGACAAGAATTAGGGGATGTACCTTCTTATCACTTGCAAGGGCGGATATCTGAGATATTATTGAGCTGTCACTGAAATATCCCATGTCTATTGCAGATACCGGACACGCAGATGCACACACTCCACACATCATGCATGAGTTTGGATCGACTACCGCCTTCTTGTTCTCCATATGGATTGCGTTGAAATTGCAAACCTTCAGACAAATACCACATCCAACACATTTCTCCGGATCGACAAATGCGTAGTACGGGTCAAGTTCAGTTGCACCCTTCAGCATCATCTGAATTGCCTTAGATGATGCGAGTCCAGCAGTTGCAATTGAGTCCTGAATATCCTTCGGTCCGGAAGATGTGCCGGCTAAGAATATGCCTCTAACATCGGTTTCGGCAGGTTTAAGCTTTGGATGCGCCTGTTCGAAGAATCCATCCTCCCCTAATGCAATACCGAGTTTCGTCGCCACATCCGTGTTCGGCTCCATCCCCACGGATAACACCACGAGGTCGAACTCCTCCTCTCTGAACTCATTAGTTAGTGTGTTCTCAAAGCTCAAAACGAGATTTGAGTTATCTGTTTCCCATATTTCTGCAACTCTTGATCTAATGAATTTAACGCCCGCTGACTGTGCTCTTTTGTAGAACTCCTCGTACATCCTTCCGCATGCCCTTATGTCAATATAGAATATACAAACCTCGGACTCAGGATACCTTTCCCTTATCGTGTAGGCGTTCTTCAAAGCTGACATGCAACAAACCCTACTGCAGTACTTGTTTGTTTTCTCATCTCTGCTCCCAACACACTGAATGAATGCAATCCGCTTGGGTATTTTGGAATCCGAAGGTCTTAGCAATACACCTCCAGTAGGACCGGATGCAGAGAGCAGTCTCTCGAGTTCGAGGCTTGTTATAACATTCTCGTAAACACCATAGCCATACTCACTTTTCTTCCGTGCATCAAATGCCCTGAAACCCGTTGCGACAATTATCGTTCCAACTTCAATTTCTATCTCCTCAACATTCTGAGTGAAATCAATAGCCGACGGTTCGCAAGCCTTCTCGCAGAGCTTGCACCCTATGCAATTTTCCCAATCGATAACTGCATACAGGGGTGTGGACTGTGGTATCGGGATGTAAATTGCCTTCCTCGTTCCGATGGTGTATTCGAATTCACTCGGAACCTCTACCGGGCATACGGAGGAGCAGTCATCTATGCATCCCTTGCACTTTGAGATGTCAACATATCTTGGATACTTCGCTATCCTAACGATGAAGTTTCCAGTGTGACCTGAGATCGATTTTACCTCCGCATTGGTTATCACTTCTATGTTGGGATGATTCCAAGCCTCACTCATTTTCGGTGCGAGGATACATATGGAGCAGTCGTTAGTCGAGAAGACCTCGTTAAGTGTTGCCATATGCCCTCCGATGGTTGGCTTTTTCTCAACAAGGTAGACCTTTATCCCAGAATCTGCAATGTTGAGAGCGGACTCTATTCCAGCTATCCCTCCTCCAATTACAAGAGCTGATTTCTTTACCTCCCTACCAACCCTCTCAAGAGGTTTAAGGCTTGAAACTTTGGCTATTGCCATTCTGAGAAGGTCTTTCGCCTTTATGTTTGCAAGATACGGTGTTGATGAGTGTACCCATGAGCATTGCTCCCTTATGTTAGCCATGACAACCATGTATGGATTTATTCCCGCTCTCAGTGCGACATTTCTGAATGTTGCCTCATGAAGCTTTGGACTGCAAGCGGAGATTACGATCCTGTCAAGGTTATACTTCTTTATGGCGTCGATTATCTCCTCCTGAGCGGAATCGGAGCATGAGTATTTTATATCCTCAGCATAGACTACATTCTCAAATGTTCTTGCATAGTTCACTAACTCCTCCACATCGATAACCCTTGCAATATTGAGTCCACAATGACAGACGAACACGCCAATCCTCATCGGATCTCCTCGTTAGAATTTGATTGGGGGATGATAGTCTGATAACGCCTGAAGGGAATTATAATATTTTTGTTGTTATTTACTTGTTGTTACTGTTATTTACACTCTTGCAACTTCGCATCCCTCAACTTTGCATTCTTCGTTTCCCAAGGAAGCTCCAACGATTAGCCAGCAGTCATACTACCATATCGAGGTTATGCAAATTTACTGTATCGAGGTTATGCAGAACTGTGCAAATACCAAATCGCAAAAACCACAAATTAAAATAACCGTAGGTAGTCCAAGGTTTGTGAAACTCGTTGCGGTATCAGTTTACGGAATTGATAAGCCGGGAATCATAAAGTCGATCTCGGAAATACTCGCCAAAAACAATGCAAACATAGTTGACATAGAGCAGACCGTACTTCAGGGAATTTTCACTATGTTTCTAATTGCAGACATAACCAAGTGCAAAGTTTCTGTCGATAGTTTGAGAACTCAGCTTGTGGAAAAGGGCAGAGAAATTAGTGTGAATGTGGATGTATCCCCGTTTTCTCGCCCAAAAAAGAGTGAGAAGAACCTTTACATCCTCACGGTTTTGGGCGAGGACAGGGTTGGGATAGTGTATAACATCTCCAAATTGCTGTATGAAATGGGGGTAAACATCGAGAAGACAAGCCTAACCGCAAGAGACAGACTCATCTCCATAGACTTCATCATAGACATCAGACACTCCAACCAAGACGAAGTAAGAAACAGAATAAGGGAGTTCGTTGAAGGAATCGGAATGGATGTCGTTCTCAGACCATACAGAGAGCAAGAAAGGGCGAAAAGACTGATCGTTTTCGATATGGATTCCACGATAGTGGATGCAGAAATAATAGATGAAATAGCAAAGGTTGCAGGAGTAGAGGAAGAGGTTAAAGAGCTTACAGCAAAGGCTATGAACGGAGAGATAAGCTTCGAGGAGGCTCTCAAGGAGAGGGTTAAGCTACTACAAGGCTTGCCGGTTTCCGCTCTTGAAAAAATATACAGTGAAATTAGGCTTACCGAAGGTGCGAAAGAGCTTATAAAAAGCTTGAAGGAATCAGGATATGTTGTTGCATTGGTTAGCGGTGGATTTACGTATTTTACTGAGAAGTTGAGGAAGGAGCTGGATCTCGATTATGCATTCGGTAACGAACTTGAAATAAAAGATGGAGTGCTTACAGGTAACATTAAGGGGAAAATAATCGATGCAAAGGAGAAAGCAAGAATTATACAGTGGATTGCAGAAAAGGAAGGCATCAAAAAGGAGGACATAGTTGCGGTTGGTGATGGGGCTAATGATAGAATAATGATAGAGAATGCGGGCTTGGGAATTGCCTTCAACGCAAAGAAAGCCCTTAAAGAGGTTGCGGATGGATCCATCTCAAAAGAGAACCTCATCGGGATAGCAAGCATTTTAAGGCTGAGCAATGCATTCAAAAAGAGAATCTAAACTGTTAGGCTGTAAATTCGACCAGCCAGAGTTGTTGTCTCCTCACATCTCACATCATCATTATTATACCAAAAACGATTTTAACAATAAATATAATTACAAATCTCCATGGATCAATTCCTTAACAGTGAATTCTTCAACTGGGTGGACTTCATAGCGGAAGAAATAAAGAAGTACGAAGGAGAGAAAATTACGATAGTCCACCACAACGATGCTGATGGGCTGACATCTGGGGCAATTCTCTCGAGATTTTGTGAGTGCATAAACAAGGAGCCGGAGTTAATCTGCATCGAGAAAGTCCACCCGAGGATAATCGAAAGAATACACGAAGGAAAAGAAGACGAGATCATATTCTATACTGATCTCGCAGGATTGGCTGCAAAGATGATTGATAAAATTGATGCAAACAGAAACAAGGTTATTATAATAGACCACCATCCCGCAAAAGCGATAGACAGTGAAAATGTAATTGTTTTTGACTCAGAAATAGTTGGAATCTCGGGAGATTTGTTTACCTCTGCTTCAACACTGAACTACATAATATCGACTTCTATAACTAAGGACATGAGGANGTATGCATATCTTGCTGTTGTTGGAGCGGTAGGAGATTACCACGACAGATCTGGAGGTGTGCTCGGCTTGGATAGATTTGCNGTTGATGAAGCAGTCCATCTTGGACAGGTTAAGATAAAAATTGAGAATGTAAGGGAGAGGTACTACATTAAGTTCTTCGACGAGTTTGCTGATGTTATTGCAAGAAGGCTGACAACCCTTGGGGCGATAGGATACGAAGAGATGGGTTATAAAAAGGGCATCAAAGCGTGCATTGATGGGTTTACCGAAGATATTGTGAAGGACTCCGACAGACTTGAAAGTTTGAAGAAGAAGAAGTTCGGCGAGGCAATAGAATTCGTCCAATCCAATATGATTCAGGAGAAGTACACTCAGTGGTTCCATCTCGGAGACATGTTCTCACCCATGGGGGTGAAAGCGGTAGGTGAGTTTTTGCAGATTACGAAAGACATGAAAATATTCGATGAGAACAGATACATCGTCGGTTTTCAGAACATGCCCGATACCATACCAGATCTCGGAAGGCTGAATCTGAACGCGGTAAAGATGAGCGGGAGGGTTCCCGTACCCTTGGAGAGAAAGATCTTCAGAGGTGATGCCCCGGGACTTGACTACTTAGTCCCATCCGCAAGTGAGAGAGTTTCCGCTTTTGCGGATGCAACTCACAGAATTGCCGCTGCGACAACACTGACGAAGGGTACAGAGAAAGAGTTCATAAATGCATTTGAGGATATCATAGATGAATTTTACAAAAAAAGAGGTTGAAAAGGCAGAGTAGGTAAAAATTGANATAAGACTAAAAAGTTAAAAGTTAAAAGCTTAAAGCTTAGACATCTTCAAATCTCGTTCTCAGTTTTTCCATGACCTTTGGCAGTGTTGTGTATTCCATATCCTCACTCGGTAACCTGTGTGGCTCAAATGGACCGTGTCTTCTCATATACTCTGCAATCTCCATTGCCTTTTGTCTTGTTAGGTCGAATGCCGGATCATCGAATAAATCCACTGGACCTACAAGCTTGCCATTGGCAAGCTGGAAGCCCGCACCTATAACCCTTGGTGGTCCATCGAACCTCGTACATTTGCTGTACTGGAACGAGACGGGCATCAGCGGACCGTTATGGCTTCCTCTCATCCATCCGCTGACAAGATGTGGAAATGCAAAAGCCTCTATTACCTCCCCCACCGCTGGAAGACCGCTTTGGGCTCTAACCAGTGCAACTGGGTCATCCTTCCCTACATACTCTCCCGCAACCTTGTAGAGCTTTTCTGTGCTTATAACAGCAACCGGTTCATCTGCGGGTAGCTTTCCACCCTCTTTTGGAAATACCCTCTTTATCACAAACCTGCTCTTCCCACCAATTAATGCGAGGATATCGTACATCTCCTCTGGNGCGTTCATAAAGACTCTCTTGCTCTCCATTATGTCCCATATCTCGAAAACGAAACCAGAGTGCAGAGAAGGATCAATAATCAATCCCGCGGTATTGAACGGATCCGCAAACATTCTGAAAATCGGCAGGTTAAACGCTCCCGGTTCAGTTTTATCCATCAAAAACGCAAGAACAGGTTCCGCTTTTCTTTCCGTAAATTCCATTTCCGCTACACCGGGACCCATACCTCTTACATTTCCCGAGAATGCATCTGCAAGTAAATCCTGTCCAGCACCGTATAGTTTAAGCTCTTTTGCCTTTTCGGTTGCCTTTTCAAATGTCTCCCAAGCAAGTTTGTGAATCTTCGAGCTATCAACACCCTCTCTGTGGGTCATAACGAGGTCGAGATCATCTCCGGCATTAAAAACTCTATAGTCTATTATCTCCCCACTCTCCTTTGCGGACTTCAAATTCTCTTTTGCAACCTCGAGAATCTCATCCGGCACGAGGACATGTCCCGGAAGCCCTCCGACATCCGCCTTGATTATGCTAACAGTCACCTTTTCACTCATAAAGGCAAGTTAAATTGAATTAAATTTAAATTTTCGGTTTTAATTTTCGTGCAACCAATTACCTTGATTTGGCTACAACCACGCAATATCACGACTTCCACAGCACCAACGCAATGCCTGAGAGAACGACAAACATGAAGAAGTAAGCCTGTATGGGAAGAAGCTGGTTAAGTATCAGGTAAGCAAGGATTGATGCTCCAACAGCCTCTCCCAAAACCCCTGTGGTGACGGATAAAGCCCTCATGTGCCTTAAAATATAGTTGAGAAGTGTATGTCCTATGCTCATTGGTAGTAATGCCAGCAGAAGGAAGTAAACCCATGTGCTCGGAGGGTAGCCAAATAGATCCAAGCCCTTTAGGAGCGTTATCACCAATGCGGTAATAGTCGCAAACGAGTATGTTAAAAACACATATGAATTCAATTGAACCTTATCTCCTACGAATCTGCCAGTTGTGAAGTAAACTCCCCCCGCAATTGCTCCGATCAACGCAAGCAAAACTCCGTAAGGGGTTGAGGATGGATCCGCACCTCCCAGAAAATAAACCCCNGTTAATGCGATGATTGCTCCGAAAATTTGATGTTTCGTTGGNTTTTCACCGAAAAAAGATGAGAACAGACCAGAAAAAAGAGAATGTGTGCAAACAATAGTTGTACTGACTGCAACTGATGCATAGAAAAGAGATTCGATCCATGATGAGAAGTGAACCCCCAGCGACACACCGGCAATCAAAGGAAAGAGAAAATACCTCCTTTTTGGAATGTTGAGTGCAGGATTTACAACGAGGAGAAAAATCAGAGAGAAAAACAGTCTCCAGAATGCTGTTACACTACCCGGAGCGGATGCAAGAACCGCAAAAATAGATGCTAAGGATATCGTGATGACCGCAACAACGAGTAAAAACACGAGAATTGGTTTAGATGGCTGATTCAAAGAATGAAAGAGCTTAGCTCCGGATATCATAAAAACTCAATAGCTTGCAGATAAAAAACATTTTTGCTATTTTTTCGAAAAATTTATCATGAACTTACATTGACATTTCACAGAACATAACCAGCATAATAATGATGGGAAAAATTTATATTGTGGATTGATTAAATAAAAACAGGAGAGTGAAAGCTAATGGTTCTCGAAAAAATTCCGACTGGAATTCCGGGATTCGATGAGTTATGTTATGGTGGTTTGATCAGAGATAGAAGCTACCTTGTATCTGGCCCATCAGGTTCAGGAAAAACAATATTCGCGGTTCAATATTTAATAAATGGAATAGAGATGTTCAATGAACCGGGCATAATGGTGGTTACAGAGGAGAGACCACAGCATGTTAGGGAGCACTTTACAACCTTTGGCTGGGATCTTGAGAAATACGAAGACGAGAACATGCTGGCTATTCTTGATGCTACCTCGACGAAAATCGGGCTTCCGAGCGATGAGAAGTACATAGATGTCAGACCGTTCGATACGAGATCACTGATCGACCAGATAATCAATATTCAGGACGAGATCGGTGCAAGGAGGGCTGTGCTTGACTCCACAACATCCATAGGTTTTGCGGTGAATGATATACCTAAGTTCAGGGTGGAGCTTCTGAAAATCTCAACAACAATGGAGATACTCGGTCTCACTTCACTCTTCACATGCGAGGTGCTAAGCACGACGGGAGATCAAATCAGCAGATTCGGTGTGGAGAACTTCATTGTCGAAGGCAACATCGTCCTGTACTACACTAAGAGCGAGAATGTAAGATTGAGAGGTATAGAGATCTTCAAGATGAGGGGTAGCAATCACAGCAAGAAGATACACCCGTTCGAGATTACGGAGAGAGGCATCGTCGTGCATCCAGAAGAGGAGGTTTATTAACAAACCAATAAAACAAACCCTCAAATAAACTAATTTTTCAAACACCGGAAGGCTGAGACTCAAAAGCCAATACTCCAACTCAATTAATTAGTTTGCTCCATTGATTATTGTTGCTTTTGTAACACTTGAGTATGTTAGTTTTGTAACACTTGGGCGTGTTGCGCGATAAAAAGTAATCAGGGCAGAAAATGAACTCATCAAACTAAAAAAACAAAACAAAGACCAAAACAAAAGATCAAGATCAAAGTTCAACCTCGTAAACCCTTTCCACATTTTTAGCACATATTTCCTGAACCTCATCCTCGTATCCTAGTTCTAAAAGCTCCCTAATTCTTCTAGGAACAGTTTTCGGACCCAATATTGCTCCAGGTCTGCTCTTGTCATCTATGTAGTCTGTTTCGACAAAAAATCTTGTACCTTGCTTTATCGCTTCTAAGACATTTTTATCCCCCGCTATAACAGAAGGAAATATTCCTATCTCTTCAAATTCCTTAACCACTGGTGGAGCAAAATGTTTTACAANCTTGTCAGGTTTTAATCCTGACTTCTTAGCCATCTCGGATATTTCCCTCATCCCCTCGTATGTGTAGCTTTCTGTGTGTATCTGCACAGCACAATCTACTTCCCTCGCAACCTTGAATGCATGTTCCATTAACCTGTTGCTCATATCCCATACCTTCTTTTCCACGGGATAATGAGGTCTTCCGCTCTTTATCGCAACCGCCTTACCTTCCGAAACATATTCTCCAGCAATTTCGAGTGCAGACTTCATTATACTGTATGCTTTGCTGTAACCCAGTTTGGAACCGAGAACTGTGATCTCCGCNGGATGGACTGCTAGTACCGCATAAGCCCTGACAATCTCATTCGCTTTCTCAACAAGGTTAATATGGGTGTCNAAAATTTTCCTAAAATCCTCTCCACTTCTCGGGAGAAGATTGTAGTGGGTGCTAANGAGAGACACAAGGAGAACATGAGTCCCTCCCGCATCTCTAAACTGCTTGATTGCTTTCAACTTGAGATGGTTATAGAGGTGCATGTGGTTGTCAGTTATGATATGGATCATGAGAACTCAAAAGACGGATAGAAAAAAAATCTTCCGCCTTCCTTCACTCAGCGTTAGTTAATGAATGTTATGATGTTACTCTAATGCTTAGCTCCATTGTTAGGTTTAGTTTGGTGGATTAGGTGTCATCACCAACCAACCATCCGACCATCCAATCATTCAACCATTCAACTACAGACTGTTCAAGATCGCATTTACGATTAGGTCTTTCGGGGGGACCCCTGTACCGCTTTTGTAAACCCTGCATCCAAGAAATGCTCCGTCTTTACCTTCAATATCTCTGCCGTTCACTTTAATCGTGGGAGAACCCGGGAATGCATGAATCTCCGCATCTCTTTGACTTCTGATCTCTANTATTTCTGGCTCAATATTGAGTTCAAGTTCTTTTAGGATGTCCTTCAACAAGCTTAAAGTATCTTCAGCATGGGGACAGCCCTCGAAATACATGAAAGTTATTCTTAAATTCGTCAAACTATCTCCAGAGTTCTTGCACATTTAAGACACCTTTAAAAGTTGTCCATGAGGGGACTTATCTTTTTTGTGTTGGCAGGGGCATAGTTGGGTTAGTGAGAATATTATGACTGTCACTAGACATGCAGGATAACCTACAGCACAAAAATATCTACAGCACAAGAGAAAATTTTTAAAAATACAAAACCAAATGACATAAGGGGATAGAATGATGCATCTAAGGTTATGGATTTTGCTGTTCTCCGTAATAATAGCATTATCGTTGAGCGGTTGCTCCGAAGAGGAACAGAAAACTACACCCACACCACCACCAACCACCCCAATCCCTACACAGTCACCAACCACTCCCGTAAAAACGCTCAAGCTTGTGGAGATTAGTTCCTCAAAGGAGAGATTATACGAGCACATCATTCCTGAACACCTACTCCCCCCAAAACATACATGGACGCTAATCAAAAGGGATGAGAGAAGTGATATGTACTACCCATCATTTGTTCCGAGAGAGCCGGATGTAGGGTTCAAAATAAATGTAAGTCCGAATTTCGGTGGAATGTTAGCGACCCCGGTAATTTTTGATAACNTGATACTTCTATCGGATATGAAGTACCTCTACGCATATAACAGAGATAATGGGCTACTACTCTGGAAATGGAGGTACGAAAAACCAGAAAATGCGGATATAAAAGCATATGGGGTTGGAAGCAACATCTACACCGCGATATTCAAAACATATTCTGGAGGGAGATACGACATGATCATGCTCGCCCTTGATTCTGNAGGGAACAGAGTGTGGAAAAGCAAGATTACATCTTCTAAGGCTAATTTTCCCACGAGCAACCTTTTGGTAGCGGAAGGGAGGATTTTTATCGGAACCGTGAATGGAATGCTGTATTCCTTCAGTGAAGGTGGAAACCTTGCATGGGAGAGAGAGTTAGGGGGAATTGTCAGGGGGTTGGCATACGGTGATGGACTGGTATTTGCCAATTCCGAAGGCGTGTCAAAGATTTTTGCTATCGATGCCACAAGCGGAGATATAGTATGGGAAAANGAGTTCTCAGGAGAAGTAAGCACACCCCTCTACTCTGAAGGAAGGATACTGTTCATCGCGGGTTCCAAACTGACATGTGTATCGAGTGATGGGAAATTGCTATGGCAAAAGGCTGTGGGAGCGGGAAGCGATTCCAACACGAACTCCTTCATTTCAGCCAAGAAGAACAGGATATACTATGCAAGAACGATCGGAGACAAACCTCTGAGCCTATACGCTCTAAATCTTGATGGAAAGAAGGTGAGTGAGTTCAAGCTTGAGGATGGTGAATATCCATTCATCCCAATCACCACAGAAGATGTCGTTATCCTCCCGGTTACCAAGTATAACGAATACTCCAAGATATACCTGCTATGGAGAGGGCAAAATAAGATTTACGAATTGAGGTTCAAGAGCGAGGAGACTTTCGCACCAAAAATAGCGGTGGATGGTGGAGAGATTTTTGTAATTTTCAGCATCAACAGAACCGATGGAGTACTCTACAAACTCCATGACAAGAGGAAACCTGTGATAAAGGATGTGAAGGTTGAACTGAAGAATGAAAGTATCATCATCACATCCACAATATACGATTCAGAAAGTTCGATCTTCAAAGCCCTGATCTTTTACAGCATCAACAACTCAGAGTGGAAGATTGACGAGATGGTGCTTGGAAGGAGATATATAATGGAACCCATAGGGGGATACGGTTTCAGAGAGGAGGAGTACACCCACACCATCAAGTTCGAGATGGATTTGAACTCAACGATCGAGTTCTTCATCGTGGGAATAGACAAGGTGGGAAACTACATCACCTCCGAAATATACAGCTACAAGGTTGTTGAGGACTGATGAAAAAATTGANCACATCTCTAAAATTGCTGAAAAACCTCACTAACTCGATATTGTTTATCGTTACTTTAAATCCATTCTCCACTGCCTCTTTTTTCAGTAGCTTAATTTTCTATTTTTGAGTTTTACTAACTTTGGTTTTATCAAACTTTGTACCCGTAAGTTTTAAAACAGGAACCGGATTGAATTTCTGTCCATTAATTGCTACATTCTCCAGATTCGTAAACAATATATTTTCAATAACCCATCTTTTATACCTCTTTTGAAGGGAGCTACTTGTCTATTTGAGATAAAATGGGGG
>MTMT01000045.1 GCA_002010195.1 Archaeoglobus sp. JdFR-32 | reverse complement strand
GGGGATCAGGGAGCTTATAAGGAGGTTCAACTTACGAAAAACGGATAGAGGAGTCGTCATCAAAGCCAATTATAACAGTGCGGATCCATTTCCAGCCTCAACTCACATAGATACTCTATCAACGATACTTGATGTGCTGAGTGATGTTAACCCAAACATAATTTTGGCAGAGAGGAGCGGAATGGGAGACACAGAACACGTCCTTGAGAGAAGGGGTGTGAAGAAGCTAACGGAAAAAGGTTTAAGGATTGTGAACCTCGATTCTTACAATAGCTGGGTCAAATTCAAAGCGGATCACTGGAAAAACGGGTTTTTAATCGCGGATGTTTTCACAGAGAGGCATGTGGTTCAAACTTGCTGTCTGAAAACCCACAGATTCGGTGGGCATTTTACAATGTCTCTGAAAAACAGTGTAGGCATGGTTGCAAGAAACTACAATGGATACGACTACATGGCTGAACTGCACTCTTCCCNCCACATGAGGAAGATGATAGCTGAGATAAACATTGCTTATTCACCTATCCTGATTATAATGGATGCCATTAAGGGATTCTCAAAAGGTGGTCCCGAAAGTGGAGAGATTATATCTCCAAACCTTCTGATAGCTGGAGAGGATAGAGTTGCTATCGATTCAGTGGGAGTTGCACTCCTCAGAATCTACGGCACCACTACTGAGGTATCAAAAGGAAGAATTTTCGAACAAGAACAAATCTCGAGAGCGGTTGAGCTTGGAATTGGTGTCTCAAGCCCCGAAGAGATAGAACTAATACCACTGAACCCTAAAGCAGAAAGAATCTGTGATGCTGTAAGAAAGCTCTTAACTGATTGAAAAAAGATTATGGATACATCCAACCACCCTCACCCATCATAGATTATTCTCTCCCCTTCTACCCTTGCATATCTGCTAATCCTGTGTTCAACAAGTNTTTCATCGAGAATGTGAATCACCCTCCAACCCTTCATCACCAGATAGTCAGATATGAATTTCCTATGACACTTCCAGTAAAATCTCTCCGCACACATGATTACAGATAGTTTTGAGCTTGCAATTCCTTGAAGCTCTTCAATCACAAGCCTAAATTCATTTGTAAGCATGTAATCTGCATAATTTCTAAATCCTTCGCTTTTTATAGACACATTAGGTGACTCATCCACTATTTTCTTTCTGAAACCCCCCAATCCGGGAAGCCAATAATACTCGATTCCAGCTTCTGAAAGAATTTGTCTGAGGTACTCTCCCTTGAAATACGGTAATTTTGAGGTTGGGAATCTTCTCACATCAATAACAGCGGTAATCTCATTTTTTACAAGTAATTCAACAAACTCCTCTGCGGTTCTGTTTGAGTGTCCAATTGTAAAAATTGTGAAGATTCTCACCATATATCCAGTTGATCACCAAGGATAATATTAATGCTCCCTTGGACCGCTTAGGGAGTGCTCTTGGTGTAGGCGTTGAATCAAGAAGAGTGGGAGAATTGTAAGCAGAGGCCATACTCACCACACCCGTCCAAGTAAACATTCACGAACCCAACAAACAACCTTCGAACAAACTTCGAGCAAACTTCGAACAACAATCATTTAAACAATATATGCTAAGAACTTAATGAGAGATGAGCGAAACGGATGTTTACTTCGAGAAAAGAAAAAGACTCATGGACAGGCTAAGAGTGGAATTAAATTTAAGTGAGAGAGTTTACTCCGCAATGCTTAAAGTTCCCAGACACCTTTTCGTTCCGTACAACTACAAGGATTCAGCCTACGCGGATACTCCTCTGCCGATAGGAAAGAACCAAACCATTAGTGCCCCACACATGGTTGCGATTATGTGCGAACTACTCAAGGTGGATGAAGGTATGAAGGTACTTGAGGTTGGTACCGGTAGGGGGTACCATGCTGCGGTTATCGCAGAACTCGTTGGAGATAGAGGCAAGGTGATAAGTGTAGAGAGGATTCCAGAGTTAGCTACTCAGGCTATTGAGATCCTCAGAAATCTGAAGTACGACAATGTCAGGGTGGTCATAGGGGATGGNAGTAAGGGATTCGAGGAGGAGGCTCCATATGATAGGATATATGTCACCGCATCCGCACCCAAGATCCCGGAGCCCCTGATAAACCAGCTGAAGAATGGAGGAAGAATGGTAATTCCAGTGGGGGAATTCATCCAGCACCTTTACATCGTGGAAAAGGATGATGAGGGAGATGTCAGAAAGAGCAACTGGGGAGCAGTTAGGTTCGTTCCNTTGGTTGGAGAGCATGGGTTTTAGTTTTCAATGTCGAATNAACGATGTTGTAACTGATATCAGGTGTTTTTGTTAAATTTCAAGGGCTTGATTAGAAAAACTTCAGTAGAATGAAGCATGCACAGATGAGCAAACTACATTCCGACAAAAAGGTTTAAAATCCGCCCTCACCATAATCTTCACAACGGAAAAAAATTTATATCCCGANGCCATTGAAATTAAAACCCGCTGAAATACTGGGCTCGTAGCTCAGCCAGGCAGAGCAACGGGCTTTTAACCCGTTGGCCGCGGGTTCAAATCCCGTCGAGCCCGCTCATAACNCATACTTAGAGGAGAGATACGTATGAGCAAAATCAAATTGCAGGATCACATACTCGTCCCAAAGCACGAAGTACTACCAGAAAAAGAAGTTGAAAAGATTCTGAGGATCCTCAACATCAAAAAAGAACAGTTGCCAAAGATAAAGTCCGAAGACCCGATTGCAAAAGAGATCGGAGCAAAGGTTGGCGATGTAGTGAAAATAGAAAGGGAGAGTCCAACATCTGGAAAATCAATCGCTTACAGGCTGGTTGTTTAAAAATAGAAATTTAAATAATAAAATGAGAAAGATAAAAGGAGAGGAGTAAATGGAAACACATGATTTTTTAGGATTAGTTGAGAGTATGGGAAAATTTTTGAGGTGTTGATATGCTGGATAGGAGAGTTCTTGCAAGAAAGTATTTCACCCACGAGAGGCTCGTCAAGCACCAAATTGATTCATTCAACAGATTCATCGAAGAAGGTTTGCAAAGAGTCATTGACGAACAGAAGAAGATCGAACTCGATATCCCCGACACGTATGTTAAGCTCGGCAAGATATGGGTGGAGAGACCGATTATAAGAGAGGCTGATGGTTCAGAGCCTCCACTAACACCATCAACAGCAAGACTCAGAAACCTCACATATGCTTCAAAAATAATGCTCCACGCACAGGTTGTCGACGAGGGTAGAGAACTCGAAGAGGAAGTTGTAAACATCGGAATGATCCCGATAATGGTGAAGTCGAAGAAGTGTAACCTTCATCCAGACAACATTGATGAGACGCTCGACAAACTGAAATATCCGCATCCCGACACATACGAGAGAAAACTCGCTCTTCTCGGAGAGGATCCACTTGATCCGGGTGGACATTTCATAGTGAACGGTAGTGAAAGGGCTTTAATGACTCTCGAGGACCTCGCACCGAACAAGATATTGCTCGAAAGGGAGGAAAGATACGGTGAGAGCATAGAGATTGCAAAAGTTTTCAGCCAAAGATCTGGATACAGAGCACTTGTAGTTGTTGAGAGAAACAAGAATAACATTCTGGAAGTATCGTTCCCNCAAATTCCCAAGAACATTCAGTTCGTCACTCTAATGAAGGCTCTGGGTGTGGAGACGGATCAGGAGATAGTAACAATGGTGAGCGAAGATCCAGAAATCATGAAGTTCATGCTTGAAAATGTTGAGGTTGCTGAGGTTGAAACGCAGGAAGAAGCAATAGAACTTATCGGAAAGAGGGTTGCTCCGGGACAAAGCAGAGAGTACAAGCTGAACAGAGCCAATCAGGTAATCGACCAGTACTTCCTCCCGCATCTCGGTACCACACCCGAGAGCAGGAGAGCAAAAGCCTTCTTCCTCGCGAGGATGGCTGAAGCTGTTCTCGAGCTCACTCTTGGTAAAAGAATGGAGGACGATAAGGACCACTACGCGAACAAGAGGCTGAAGCTTGCTGGCGACTTAATGGAAGAAATATTCAGAGTCGCATTTCTGAGACTGATAAAAGATGTGAAATACCAGCTTGAGAGAGCGAAGGTCAGAGGAAGACCGCTAAAAATGAGTACTGCGGTAAGAAGTGATGTTCTCACAGACAGGATAATGCACCCCATGGCTACCGGAAATTGGGTCGGCGGAAGAACGGGTGTGTCCCAGCTAATTGATAGGCACAACTACATATCCGTTATATCTCACCTTAGGAGGGTGATATCGCCCCTATCAAGATCACAACCTCATTTCGAGGCAAGAGATTTGCATCCCACCCAGTGGGGAAGAATTTGCCCAAGTGAGACTCCGGAAGGTCCAAACTGTGGTCTTGTTAAGAATTTCGCCGAATATGCTGAGGTTAGCGTAGGTACTGACGAAAAAGAGGTTATAAATGTTCTCTACGATCTCGGGTTGGAACCCATAAAGAACGAATGATGATAAAGGTGATTTTATGAAAACGAGAGTTTATGTTAACGGTGCACTGGTCGGATTTCATCCAGATGGTGAGAAACTCGCAAATCATATTAGAAGGCTGAGAAGGGCTGGAAAGATCTCGAATCAAGTTAATGTTGCTTACTACCCGGATTCCAACGAGGTGAGAATTAACACGGATGCTGGAAGGGCAAGAAGACCGCTCATCGTTGTCAGAGGTGGGGAGCCTGCAGTAAAACCCGAACACATTGAGCTTCTGAAAAACGGAGAGATTACTTTCGACGATCTGGTTAAGCTCGGTCTTGTAGAATTTCTTGACTCGGAAGAGGAGGAGAACGCATACATAGCGGTTAACGAAGAGGATTTAACTNTCGAACACACACACTTGGAACTCGATCCCTCNCTAATAGTGGGTATCTGCACCGGCTCGATTCCATACCCAGAGCATAACGCATCTCCGAGAAACACAATGGGAGCTGCGATGATAAAGCAGAGTCTTGGATTGCCGTATTCAAATCTCGACTGGAGGGCTGATACGAGAGGACACCTTTTGCACTACCCCCAGATCCCCATTGTAACAACAGATACACAAAAAGAGATAAAGTTCGATGAAAGGCCAGCAGGACAGAACTTTGTTGTCGCAGTGATAAGCTACGAGGGATACAACATTGAGGATGCTCTAATATTCAACAAAGCCAGTATTGAGAGGGGNTTGGGAAGAAGTCACTTCTTCAGGACTTACGAGACCGAGGAAATGAGGTATCCTGGTGGACAGGAAGATAAGTTCGAGATACCTGGAGCAGATATCTCAGGGTTTAGAGGGGCCGAAGCTTACGCCCATCTTGACGAAGATGGTTTGGTTTTCCCTGAAACAGAAGTTGGTCCTGATGATGTTCTGATAGGTAAAACTTCACCTCCAAGATTTCTCGAAGAGCCAACTGAACTCGGTATTTCCCCACAGAAAAGAAGAGAGACATCCATAACAATGAGATCCAACGAGAAAGGCATAGTCGATAAGGTGTTCTTAGCCCAATCGGAAGGTGGATCAAAGCTTGCAAAAGTCAGAGTCAGAGATTTAAGAATTCCGGAGCTTGGAGATAAATTCGCATCGAGACACGGGCAGAAAGGTGTTATAGGTCTTATAGTGCCGGAAGAGGATATGCCCTTTTCCGAAAGCGGGATCGTCCCCGATGTAATAATAAACCCCCACGCCATCCCATCAAGAATGACGGTGGGACATGTTCTCGAGATGATCGGCGGGAAGGTGGGATCACTCGAAGGTAGAAGAGTTGACGCGACCATATTTTACGGNGAGAAGGAGAAGGATTTGAGGTCTGCTCTGAAGAAATACGGTTTCTCACACACATGCAAGGAAGTCATGTACGATGGCATAACAGGCAAAAAATTCACTGCAGACATATTCGTTGGTGTAATATACTACCAAAAATTGTACCACATGGCTTCAAGCAAGATTCACGCAAGGAGTAGAGGTCCCGTTCAGGTTCTAACAAGACAGCCCACCGAGGGAAGGGCGAGAAAGGGTGGTCTAAGATTTGGAGAGATGGAAAGAGATGTCTTAATAGGACANGGAGCTGCACTCCTACTCAAAGACAGACTACTCGAAGAATCGGATAAGGTAGAGGTTTATGTCTGTGGTACATGCGGACATGTCGCTACCTACGACTATAGAAAGAACACGACATACTGCAGGGTGTGTGATGATGACAGCAACATCCACAAGGTTGCCATGAGCTACGCCTTCAAACTCCTGCTCGATGAATTAAAGTCAATGATGATTGCTCCGAGACTCGTTCTTGGAGACAAAGCATGACCGAGGTATTAAGAGATGACGTATTTATGAGGTGTTAAATTGTTAAATTTATGAGGTGTTAAGATGATTCCAAAAAGGATCAACTCAATAAGATTNGAGGTTTTAAGCCCTCAGGAAATAAGAAGGATGAGCGTTTCCAAGATCATCACTCCGGAGACCTACGATGACGATGGTTTTCCCATCGAAGCGGGGTTGATGGACCCCAAGCTCGGAGTCATAGATCCGGGACTGAGATGCAAAACATGCGGTGGCAAAGCGGGAGAGTGTCCCGGACACTTCGGGCATATCGAGTTGGCTGCACCGGTTATCCATGTGGGTTACGCAAAACTGATCTCCAAACTTCTTTCCTCCACATGCAGGGAATGCGGAAGAGTACTACTACGGGAGAGCAAAAAAGAGGAATTCATACACGAAATAGAGAGAAGGAAGGAACTCGGACAGGACTACGAGGATGTTGTCAAAGAAGTTTTCAGGATTACCAAAGGGATCAAGAAATGCCCTCACTGCAATGCGGATCAATTCGATATAAAGTTTGAGAAGCCCACATTCATTTACGAGGCGGATCACAAGCTGACACCGAAGGATGTTAGGGAAAGACTCGAGATGATCCCGAGCGATGATCTGCCGGTGTTCGGGCTTGATCCAAAAGCTGTAAGACCCGAGTGGATGGTTTTAACAGTTTTACCTGTTCCTCCCGTAACCGTTAGACCCTCGATAATTCTCGAAACTGGGCAGAGAAGCGAAGATGACCTCACGCACAAGCTCGTGGACATTATAAGAATCAACCAGAGGTTCATAGAGAACAAAGAGGCGGGAGCTCCACAGCTAATCCTCGAAGACCTGTGGGAACTCTTGCAGTACCATGTAACAACTTATCTCGACAATGAGGTCAGTGGAATACCTCCCGCAAGACATAGAAGTGGAAGACCTCTGAAAACGATAGCTCAGAGGTTAAAAGGAAAAGAAGGCAGGTTCAGAGGTAGCCTATCCGGAAAGAGAGTTAACTTTTCTGCAAGAACAGTAATTAGCCCAGATCCGAATTTGAGTATAATGGAAGTTGGCGTGCCAGAATCAATTGCACAGGAGCTCACAGTTCCGATTTATGTAACTCCCAACAACATAGAGGAGGCAAGAGAATACATACTGAGAAAGGAGCATCCGAAGGCGAACTATGTGATAAGAAACGATGGAAGAAGAATAAGAGTGCTCGACTTGAACGCTGAGGAAATTGCAGAAAAACTCGAGCCGGGATGGATAGTTGAAAGGCAGTTAAAAGATGGAGATATAGTTCTCTTCAACAGACAGCCCTCCCTACATAGAATGAGCATAATGGCTCACTATGTGAAAGTCTTGCCTTATAAAACATTCAGACTGAACCCAGCGGTCTGCCCACCATACAACGCGGATTTTGATGGAGATGAGATGAACCTCCATGTTCCGCAAAGCCTCGAAGCACAGGCAGAAGCTAAGGTTTTAATGGCAATTCAGGAGCACATATTGTCTCCAAGATTTGGAGGACCCATTATCGGAGGTATTCATGACCACATCAGCGGTTTATATCTCTTAACGAGGGGGGAGAGAAAGTTCAACAGAGAGGAAGTTGTTTACCTCACGAGAAAGTTGGATGTTGAGAAAATACCAGAGCCGAAATACAGAGAGGAGAGACTATGGACTGGGAAACAAATTTTCAGCATGATCTTACCAGAAATATCCTTGGAATACAAGGCAGAAATCTGTCAGGGATGCGAGGACTGCAAAAAAGAGAAGTGTGAGTATGATGCTTATGTCATCATAAGAAAAGGTGAACTCATTACGGGCACGATAGATGAGAAATCGGTTGGTGCATTCAAAGGAATAATAATCGATGAAATAATGAGGAAATTCGGACCAGAAGAGACCAGAAGATTCATAGACAACATGACCCAGCTCTCAATCAGAGCGATAATGAATGCAGGATTTTCCTTCGGAATAAGCGACGAGGAGATACCAGAAGAGGCAATAGAGCAGATTAGAGAGGTTCTCGACAACGCGGAACAGAAGGTGGATGACCTGATAAAGCAATACAGAGAGGGAAACCTCGAGCCTATGCCGGGAAGGAGCATTGAGGAGACACTCGAGATGAAAATCATGCAGGAACTCGGTAGAGCAAGAGATAGAGCGGGTAAAATTGCGAGCAAGTACCTCGGTATGGACAACTCCGCGGTCATAATGGCTGTTAGCGGTGCGAGAGGTTCCATGCTCAACCTTACACAGATGGCTGCATGCATAGGACAGCAGTCGGTTAGAGGTGAGAGAATAAAGAGGGGATACACCTACACAAATAGAACCTTGCCTCACTTCAAACCCGGTGAACTCGGTTCAAAGGCAAGAGGGTTCGTTAGAAGTAGCTATAAAGAGGGTTTGAGTCCGGTTGAGTTCTTCTTCCACTCCATAGGCGGTAGGGAGGGTTTAGTCGATACCGCAGTGAGAACATCCCAGTCCGGTTACCTCCAGAGAAGGCTTATTAACGCATTACAAGACCTGAAAGTGGACTACGATGGCACTGTAAAAGAGCAGACCTCGAACCTCATTGTCCAGTTCAAGTACGGAGAAGACGGCGTAGATCCGATGAAAAGTTTCAGAGGAAAAGCGGTTGATGTCAGAAGAATAATTAAAGAAGTTCTCGGAGAAGAGGGTGAGGTGTGACNATGAAGTATGCAGACATACTTGACAAGTATCCTTTCCCCCAGAAAGTTAAGGAGGAGATTAACTCCGAACTCGAAAAGTTCAATGTCAAGAAAACTCAGGCAAGAGAAATCGTTGAAAGATGCTTTAAAGCGTACCTCCAGAACCTAATAGAGCCCGGAGAACCTGCAGGAATAATTGCCGCTCAATCCATAGGTGAGCCGGGAACCCAGATGACCATGAGAACCTTCCACTATGCAGGAGTTGCGGAGATAGATGTCACCCTCGGACTGCCGAGGCTCATAGAAATTATGGATGTAAGAAAAAACCCCTCAACACCGATGATGACTATAAGATTAACAGAAGAGTACGCCAAAGATAGAGATAGGGCAAGAGAGGTTGCCAACAGAATCGAATCAACCTACATCCTCGACATCGCAGAAGTTCTGACGGACATAAGGAATATGCAGATAATAATAAAATTCGATAAAAACGCAATGGACAGAAAGCATATAACATTTGAAGATGTCAAAAAGAAGATTGAAAAAGGTTTAAAGGAGGAAGTCATTGAAAACGAAGAGGATCTAACCATAACTATCCAGATAAAAGAGCCATCATATAAAACACTGCTTTCAAGCTATGAAAAGCTCAGGAAAATGGTAATAATGGGCATAAAAGAGATAAAGAGGGTCATAATAAGGAGAGAAGATGACGAGTATGTCCTATACACCGAGGGCTCCAATCTGAAAAAGGTTATGAAGGTGAAGGGTGTTGACTTCACCAGAACAATAACCAACAACATATACGAGATATATGAGGTGCTCGGTATAGAGGCTGCGAGAAACGCCATAATAAAGGAGGCGAAATCAACCTTGGAAGAGCAGGGTTTGGAGGTTGACGATAGACATATCATGCTCGTTGCGGATGCTATGACCTCCGATGGAGAGTTAAGACAGATCGGAAGGCATGGGGTTGCCGGAGAGAAGCAAAGCATCCTTGCAAGAGCAGCATTCGAGATGACCGTAAACAATTTGCTCGATGCTGCTGTGAGAGGAGATGTGGATTACCTGAGGGGAATTACCGAAAACATAATTGTCGGACAGCCCATTAAACTTGGAACGGGAGATGTAGAGTTGATTTCGAAAATTGGAGTTAAGAAATAGGAAATAAAAATAGAATGGAGGGATTTAGATGAGAATCGATGTGGAAAAAGCTTTGAGAAAAGCCCTGAACACAGGAAAGGTGTATCTCGGAGCAAAAAGAAGCATCAAAGCAGTGAGAGATGGTTCCGCAAAACTCGTGATAGTATCACAGAACTGTCCCGAGGAACTCAGAGAGAAACTGAAGGATGCGAATGTGCCGATAGTAACCTTCAACGGAAGTAACATGGATCTCGGTGCGACCTGTGGTAAGCCATACAGTGTTTCAATGCTAACGATAATCGATCCCGGAGATTCAGAAATTCTCAACACCATAAGCTGAGGATGAAATAATCAAAAACCCCGAGAAAAGAGGATGATAGTATGGGAGTCAAACTTTCATCTGAAAGTATCAGATTTTTAACACTTTTCGAAAGTATAACAGGAGCAAGTGTGAAAGATTGCCTTGTTCAAGAAGATAAGGTCGTTTTCGTTGTGAAGAAGGGAGATATGGGAACCGCAATAGGAAAGGGGGGCATAAACATAGAAAGAACAAGAGAGATCATCGGTAAAAAAATCGAGGTTGTTGAGTATTCTGATGACCCTGTGGAATTTATAGTAAACATTTTTAAACCCATTAATATCACCGTAAAGCTACAAGAAAAAGATGGTAAAAAACATGCGATAATTAATGTTAACCCCCAGCTGAAGGGACTCGTAATCGGCAAAGGTGGGAAAAACATTAATAAAGCCAAAGAGCTTGCAAAAAGGCATCATGATATTGAGAGCATAATCGTGAAGTAAGGGTGATGATATGGGAAGAGGACTGTTCGCAGGTAGAAAGCTGATAGAACAAAAAAAGAAATTCAGATGGAGCGATAAGAGGTATGTCAGGAGGGTGCTCAGGCTCAATGTTAAGTCGGACCCTCTCGAGGGAGCTCCAATGGCAAGAGGCATAGTCTTGGAGAAGCTCGGTGTTGAAGCGAGGCAACCGAATTCAGGCATAAGAAAGGCGGTTAGAGTTCAACTTATCAAGAACGGAAAGCAAATTTCCGCTTTCACTCCCGGAGATGGTTCAATCAACTTCATTGATGAGCACGATGAGGTAGTGGTAGAAAAAATCGGCGGAAGAATGGGAAGAAGTATGGGAGACATCCCGGGGATCAGATACAAGGTCATAAAGGTAAACAATGTATCCCTCAAGGAACTTTGGAAGGGGAGAAAAGAGAAACCACTAAGGTGATACCATGGCNTATGGATTTACTAAGGAGGAGTTACTCGTTTTTGGAAAGTACGATCCAGAAGAGGTTGAAATTGGTGATCCGGCACTTAAGAACTACATATCTCTGAAGCCAACCTATGTGTACCATACCCACGGAAGGCACTCCAAGTTTCCATTCGGCAAAAAAAATGTGTTCATCGTGGAAAGACTGATAAACAAAGTAATGAGAAAAGAGCACAACACGGGCAAGAAAATACTAGCAACCAACATCGTTAAGGAGGCTTTCGAGATAATCGAAAAGAAGACCAAAAAGAATCCCCTTCAGGTTCTTGTTGATGCCTTGATTAATGCGGGTCCCCGTGAGGAGATAGTTAGGCTCAAATATGGCGGTATTGCGGTTCCAAAATCTGTCGATTCTTCAAGCCTGAGAAGACTCGATATTGCCCTCAGAAATATTGCTGAAGGGGCTAGAAGGGCAAGCTTCAAATCTAAGAAGAGTATTGAAGCTTGTCTCGCAGATGAGATTATTGCTGCTGCAAATAATGATAGTAAAAGCTTTGCAGTTGCAAAGAAGGAAGAAATCGAAAGAGTTGCAAAGAGTGCAAGATAAAAATAATCGCAACCAAGAAGGTGATGATTTATGGCAAGAGCTAAGAAAATGATCGATAAGATTACAGACCTCATGTACAAACCAGAAAAAATCAGAAACATGGGTATCGTTGCACATATTGATCACGGAAAAACCACATTAAGTGATAACCTTCTTGCGGGAGCAGGAATGATAAGCGAGGAGCTTGCTGGGAGGCAACTCTACCTNGACTTTGACTCACAGGAACAGGAAAGAGGCATTACGATAAATGCAGCTAATGTCTCCATGGTTCACGAGTACAAGGGGGAGGAATACCTCATCAACCTGATCGATACTCCCGGACATGTTGACTTTGGAGGAGATGTGACTAGAGCGATGCGAGCTGTAGATGGTGCAATTGTTGTCATAGACGCTGTTGAGGGTGTGATGCCACAAACAGAGACTGTTCTAAGACAAGCACTCAGAGAGAATGTAAAACCCGTTCTCTTCGTAAATAAAGTTGACAGGCTCATCAAGGAACTCGAACTTTCCGCAGAAGAGATGCAGAACAGACTTATCAAGGTTATCAATGATGTTAACAAACTCATCAAGTCCATGAGACCTGAGAAATACAAAGAATGGAAACTCGATGTTAGCGACGGTAGTGTTGCGTTCGGTTCCGCACTTTACAAGTGGGCGGTAAGCGTCCCAGCAATGAAAGAGACTGGAGTTGGATTTAAAGAAGTTACAGAGCTAATAAAAAGTGGAAAAACCGATGAACTTTCAAAGAGATCTCCACTCCACAGAGTTGTTCTTGATATGGTTATAAGACATCTTCCCAACCCACTCCAAGCCCAGAAAGAAAGGATTAGGGTTATCTGGAAGGGTGACCTAAACAGCCCAGAAGGAATGGCGATGGTGAAATGCGATCCAAAGGGACCGATAGCACTGATGATTACAAAAATAGTCGCAGACCCACATGCGGGAGAGATTGCAGTTGGGAGGCTTTTCAGTGGAACTATTAAGGGCGGTGTAGAACTGAACATAGTGGACAGGAAAACGAAGAATAGGATTCAGAATGTTGGGCTCTTTATGGGTCCGAAGAGGGTTGATGTTCCAGAGGTGCCTGCAGGAAATATCGTCGCTCTGGTAGGATTGAAAGACGCTATTGCTGGTTCAACATGCACAGACAGAGAAGAATTCGTTCCATTCGAAGCTATTAAACATGTCAGCGAGCCAGTGGTTACGATGGCAATCGAAGCAAAGAACCCGAGAGATCTTCCAAAACTTATAGAGGTGTTGAGACAGATCGCAAAGGAGGATCCAACTCTGCAGGTTACATTAAACGAGGAGACTGGTGAGCACCTACTCAGCGGGATGGGAGAGCTCCATCTTGAGGTTACGGTTGAAAAGATTAGGAGAGACAGAAATCTCGATGTTATCACCTCTCCACCAATAGTCGTTTTCAGAGAGACAGTCACATCTATCTCACCCACCGTCGAAGGAAAGAGTCCAAACAAGCACAACAGATTCTACATAGTNGTGGAGCCGTTGCCAGAAGATGTGATCAAAGCATTCAAAGAAGGTGCTGTTGACATGAAGATGGACAAAAAGGAGAGAAGAAGGCTCTTGGAAGAGGCTGGACTGAGCAAGGAAGAGGCTGCTGGAGTCCAGGAATACTACGAGGGAAACATCTTCACCGATGTTACCAAAGGTATACAATACCTGAATGAGACCATGGAACTCATTCTCGAGGGCTTTAGAGAGGCTATGAGGGCTGGACCAATAGCAAGGGAGCCAGTAATGGGGTTGAAAGTAAAGCTTGTAGACTGCAAACTTCATGAGGATGCTGTTCACAGAGGTCCCGCACAGGTAATTCCGGCGGTGAGATCTGCTATTTTCGCAGCAATGCTACAAGCCAGTCCAGCTTTGCTCGAGCCATACCAGAAGGTCTTCATCTCGGTCCCACAAGATATGCTTGGAAGTGTGAACAGAGAGATTCAAGGAAGAAGAGGGCAGATCCTCGAAATGAACACTGAAGGAGATATGGTCACCATCGTTGCTAAGGCACCAGTAAAGGAAATGTTCGGCTTTGCAGGAGACATTCGATCCGCGACAGCAGGAAAGGCAATATGGAGTACAGAGGTGTCAGGATTCGAGCTTGTTCCAAGCGGTATGTTTAACGATTTCGTGATNGAGGTTAGAAAAAGAAAGGGGCTGAAACTGGAGATTCCAAAACCTGAAGATTTTATTGCTTGATTTTCCTTTTCTTTTGTCCGTATGTTTTCTCCGAGAAGTCAAATAGAGAGATCAAAAATTGTTGAACCAATCTCTGCATATCCTGATTTTACATATATTTAACTGTTACATAGTTTTAAACACCAGATGCCATTGATCAAGAGGAAGAGTAAAAGCAGAGGTTGAGCAAGAATGCCCCTGTTTTCCAATTTGGTTAGAGTTCATTTCTATGCAGTTTTTTTCCCGCTGAAAGAATTCTTCCGTTTCTACTGAATGAAATAAATTCATACTTAAAAGTGAGAGTTCCTCGAATTAGATTTAATCCACAAACATTCTTAAACAATCTTTCATAAATGAGCCACAACCTCAAGAAAGGCTAAATCCGATTGTAGAATCAGCAAGAAAACCAGTTGCTGTACTAAAAAGATAAACATATTTCAGTGAAAGTTTTATATACCCTATTATCAAAGGCGAATGGAAAAGAAATAAAGGGTAAGAAATAGGGTAATGAAAGTGTATTATGGAGGATTGATATTATGGCTAAGGAGAAGGAGCACATTAATGTCGCCATGATCGGGCATGTTGACCACGGGAAGAGCACCCTGATTGGAAGGATGCTTTACGAGGCGGGAGAGATCCCAGAGCATATTATCGAGAAGTACAGGAAAGAGGCACAGGAAAAAGGGAAGGCTACATTTGAGTTCGCATGGGTCATGGATAAGCTCAAAGAAGAAAGAGAAAGAGGTATTACAATTGATGTTGCCCACAGGAAGTTCGAGACGAGCAAATACTACATAACAATCGTAGACTGCCCGGGACACAGAGACTTTATCAAGAACATGATTACCGGTGCTTCCCAAGCTGACGCTGCAATTCTCGTTGTTGACGCTAATGATGGTGTTCAGGCACAGACCAAAGAGCATGTATTCCTTGCAAGAACTCTCGGAATTAATCAGCTTGTGGTCGCCATCAACAAGATGGACAAGGTAAACTACGACGAGAAGAGATACAACGAAGTTAAGGAGGAGGTTTCAAAGCTTATCAGGATGGTAGGTTACAAGCCTGACGAGGTTCCAATGATTCCCACCTCCGCGTACAACGGAGACAATGTAATAAAGCACTCCCCGAACACGCCGTGGTATAAGGGAATAACAATCTTTGAGGCATTTGATCAGCTAAAAGCACCTGAGAAGCCAATCGACAAGCCATTGAGGATTCCAATTCAGGACGTTTACTCAATCAGCGGTGTTGGAACCGTTCCAGTAGGAAGAGTTGAGACAGGAGTCCTCAANACCGGAGATAAAGTAATATTCCAGCCAGCAAATGTTAGCGGAGAAGTGAAGAGCATTGAAATGCACCACGAAGCTATTCCACAGGCTGAACCGGGAGACAACATTGGTTTCAATGTAAGAGGTGTGAGCAAGAACGATATCAGGAGAGGAGATGTCGCCGGACACCCAGACAACCCACCAACAGTTGTAAAGGACTTTACCGCACAGATCGTTGTTCTCCAGCACCCAACTGCGATCACCGTTGGTTACACACCGGTTGTGCATGCACACACCGCACAGGTTGCATGCAGATTCGTTGAGTTGCAGAAGAAGCTTGATCCAAGAACTGGACAGGCTAAGGAGGAGAACCCACAGTTCCTCAAAACCGGAGATGCAGCAATCGTAAAGCTTGAGCCAACAAGACCAATGGTTATCGAGAAGGTCAAGGAGATCCCACCACTCGGCAGGTTTGCNATTAGAGACATGGGTCAGACTGTTGCAGCAGGAATGGTTCTTGATCTCACTGAAAAAGTCTAACTTCAATTTTCTTTTCTTTTAGAGGGTTTTCTATGGCGATCAAGGGATACAAAGCAAGAATCAGGCTATCAGGACTGAATCCAAAGGACTTAGATAAAATCTGCTCACAGATAAAAGAGATTGCAGGGAAAACGGGAGTCGAGATTAGCGGTCCAGTTCCTCTTCCTACAAAGAGGTTGGTTGTACCGGTCAGAAAAGCTCCAGACGGAGAGGGATCAGAGACATACGACCACTGGGAAATGAGAATACACAAGCGATTAATTGATATTGCAGCAGATGAAAGAGCATTGAGACAGATAATGAGGATTCAGGTTCCAAAAGATGTGAATATCGAAATCGTCCTTGAAACATAGCTATTTTGATATTTTTTAATTTACCATGTTTCTTAAAGTTATTTTTCTCGGTACTTCGGGTACAATACCGAGTGTGAACAGAAATCCCTCTGCCATTCTTCTAAATTACAACGGTGAAAAAATTCTTTTTGACTGCGGAGAGGGGACACAAAGACAGATGATGGTTGCAAAGACAGGTTTTAAACGGCTGAACAACATTTTCATCACACATCTCCATACAGACCACTTCGCGGGGCTCTTCGGTCTGCTTGAAACGATGTCTCTCAACGACAGAAAAGATGGTATAACAATCCACACACCAAATCCCGAGTTCCTCTCAACAATTTTTAGAATGTTTGGCTACCATCACTTTGAGTATCCAATAGAGGTCAAAGGAGTTGAAGATGGAGATGTGTTTGAGTTTAGTAACTTCAAAATTCATGCCTTCAAAACCGACCACATCGTTGAGAGCTATGGATATGCCTTCATCGAGAACCCCAGACCCGGGAAGTTCAATAGAAAAAAAGCAGAAGAACTCGGAATCCCACCGGGTCCTCTTTACTCAAAACTTCATCGAGGAGAGGCTATTGAACTCAACGGCAGAATTATAAATCCCGAGATGGTTGTTGGAAAGCCCAGACCGGGAAGAAAGATAATCTACACCGGAGATACAAGACCAGTTTACGATTCCGATAGGTTAAATATCTTGAAAGATGCGGATCTGATCATTCACGATGCATCATTTACATCTGATCTTAGTGAGTGGGCTATTGAGACCAAACACTCAACCGCAAGGGAAGCTGGAGAGGTTGCAAAGATGTTGAATGCCAAGAAGCTAATCCTAACTCACATAAGTGCGAGGTACTCCAANGATCCATCACCCCTACTTGATGAGGCAAAAGATGTTTTCGAAAATACAGAGGTTGCAGAGGACTTCATGGTGGTAGACATCCCTCTTCGCGACCTGTGATGTTGAAAGTCTCCATTCAGTGTCAAACGCTATTAAAACAATTGATTAGGTGAACAAAAAACTCTTGACGGACTCCTCAAAAAATCCCAACTTTTCTGAGAGAAATACTGCAAGATGGTCGAAGATACCCGTCATAATCAGTACTAAGAATACAAACATGATCGCTCCGAACACCCTGTTCATTCTTTCCTGATCGGAAAATCTCCTAAAAACACCAGACCTCGACCCCAACAACATAAGGATGGTCATCATAGTTCCTATACCAATTGCATAGACTACCATAATCACCATCCCCTCAAAGGGATTCGCCTTTAAAGAGACTAAAGTCAAAACCGCCCCGAGAATTGGTCCAATACAAGGAGCCCAAACCAATCCGAGACTTATTCCAAGAAATACTGGATATAAACTCGATTCCACGAGGTTGAAAAGCTTACTACTCACAGCATTACTGATCCTGCTTCCTTTATTGAAGATTTTAAGCTTGTGGTTAAGACTGGGGCTGAGATTGAAATTAAGGTTGAGGTTAGAGCTAAAATTGAACATGAGATGAACAGAATAAAACAGTAGAAGTACAAGACTAACATATCTTAGGATTGGAAACGATGAAATAAAACCGAAGATAAAACCAAAGATTCCAAATGATGTGACCATTCCTAAAACTACAAAAAAGCCTCCAACCAACCTGCCCGAAGAAGTTGCAAAAATAACTGGGATTATAGGAAGAATGCACGGAGAAATTGTAGATACCAACCCCGCCAAAAATACCACAAGATACTCTATCATCCTCTAAGCTTAGACTACCTTTCCCTTTAAAAATTTTGAGTTTGGTTTTGAGTTTGTGGAGATGCTGAGTGGTTAAAAAGATGGATTACTGATTCGTTGATTCTCAAGAATCAAAATATCCACAACTAATATGCATATATCTTTCCATAGGGCCTCTTTGAGACCGGAATCAGCTTCATAAAGTTCCCTGACATTACCTCATCGAAATCCCTCTTGAAGTACTCGCAGTACGCTTTTACATGGGTTTCGATAAACTTCCAGTCTTCACCTTCCATATCTACGATGCCAACTTCCTTTCCAAGCTGATAGTTCTCCACTTTACCCCTGATGTAAATCACTCCACCATGCATTCCCGTTCCGATATAATGGGCTTTATGCTTCTCTCCTTTTTCTAAATTCAATCCGAGAAGCAGAACCCTTCCACCAGCCATATACTCACCAAAGAAGTCCTGTGCNGTTCCACCAATAACAAGAACCGGAATCTTGCCTGTGTACTCTTTCATGTGAATGGCAGTTCTGTAGCCAACATTGTCCCTTATGTAAATCTTCCCGCCTCTCATCGACATAGCCACAACATCTCCAGCTCTTCCGTGAACTACTATTTCTCCATCATCCATCGTGTTACCAACCCCATCCTGTGCATTTCCATGGACTACAATTCTGTGTCCATCAAGAAAAGCCCCGAGATCATTTCCCGGAATGCCGTAAATGTGGATTTCAAGCTTTGGAGAGGGGTTAGGGATATGTAATCTCGTTCCGATATATCTCTGTCCGGTTACATTGATGACCTCAACTCTCCTAATCTTATTCAAAGCTACATACCTCAGTAAATCGTTAACCTCTTTATGCTTAAGTTCGCCCGCATCAATCCTCGCAGTTTCCCCGTTTATCTCAACATACCCTAAGATTTTTTTGAGGGGTCTGACACCCTCAAGAAACATATCCCTAAGAGAGAATTTAGCAGGACCTACCATTTCTCACACCTCCTATTCTCCCGCTCCCTTTACTCCAAGTACATTGAGCTCCCATTCCTCCAATCCAACTCCTCTGAGGTGATCTCTGTTCCCTCTAAGACTCTCAATTGCATTTATGCCCATTCCCCCAAGCATCTCCTTAATTTCATGACTCCATCCCCTAAGAAGGTTAACAAGTCTTCTACTTGCAATTTCTGGATTTAGCCTTCTAGTGAGATATGGATCCTGAGTGCAAATTCCCCATGCACACTTCCCAGTGTAACACTTCTGACATAGGGTGCAACCCATCGCAACCAGAGCGGGAGTGCCTATGTAAACAGCATCCGCTCCGAGAGCGATCGCCTTTATCACATCTCCGCTGTTTCTGAAGCCTCCAGCAACAAGAATTGATGCTTTATGCCTTATTCCTTCCTCTCTGAGTCTTCTATCAACCGCTGCAAGAGCCAATTCAATGGGAATACCAACATTATCTCTGATGATTTTCGGTGCAGCACCTGTTCCACCCCTTAAACCATCTATAGCAACTATGTCCGCTCCCGCCCTCACTATACCGGATGCGATTGCTGCAACATTATGTACAGCTGCAATCTTAACACTTACGGGCTTTTCATAGTTTGTTGCCTCTTTTAAAGCATAGATCAACATCGATAGGTCCTCTATAGAATATATATCATGCTGTGGTGCTGGAGACAATGCATCAGTACCCTCAGGAATCATCCTCGTTTCGGAGATATTAATCGTAACCTTTTCACCGGGTAAGTGTCCTCCTATCCCCGGCTTAGCACCCTGCCCNATCTTTATCTCGATAACCGCGGAAACATTCAGGTACTCGGGATCTACACCGAATCTACCACTCGCAACCTGAACAATCGTATTTCCACCATACTCTTCCCTAAGACTCTTCGGCAAACCACCTTCACCTGTGTTAAACAGTGTTCCGTACTCCTTTGCTGCCATAGCGAGAGATTTGAATGCGTTGTAGCTTATCGCACCATAAGACATAGCGGAGAAGACTATAGGAGTCTCTATCATCACATTCGGGAATAGCTCCGTCTCTATATCAACATCCTCGTAATCCTCGCTATACTCAATATCAAGCTTGTCCGGTTTTCTACCAAGAAAAGTTCTCAGCTCCATTGGTTCTCTCAAAGGATCTATTGACGGGTTTGTAACCTGTGATGCATTGAGTACAAGATGATCCCAATAGATTCTGTACGGTTTATCGTTTCCGCTTCCAGTCAGTATAACTCCACCTGTTTCCGCCTGCTTTTTCAAATCCTGCAATCTTTCTCTTGTCCAATTTGCGTTTGGACGGTAGGTGGACGGATGCGGTCTAACTGTCAACGCATTGGTTGGGCAGAACACAACGCATCTCTGGCAACCAACACAGTTCATTTCATCTTCAAACATCATATCCAGCTCTTCATCGTATCTGTGGACATTCTCAGCACACTGCCTCTCGCAAACTTTGCATCTGATGCATCTCTCATCCGATCGTTCTATAATGAACTCGGGTAGCATAAAGGTCTTCATTTTAACCCCTCATACTGACTCTTTAAGACTGAGAAGATGATCTTTCTTTTTCAATCTAACAACCACAGGCTCTCCTCCCCTTGGCGTCCAAGCCAAGTCGAGTTTTGGAGATACCGCTCTTATCGCAGCCTCTTCAGATGACAAAAACACGAAATCCCCTCTTGCTCCAGCAGTAATTGGTCTAAGCCTTATTCTATCCGTTATTCCGAACATTTCTCCGTGATGGGCAACTATGACTGTGAACGGGCCGTTTATAAGCAAAGGTGCGTAAACCATCCTCAAAGTCGTGTAAAGCTTTCTCTTCTTCTCATCCATGTTCTCGATTAAGTCCCACATCGGTGCTGCGAAGATCTTTGATACGATCTCTATCGGTAGTCCCTGCCTTCTCATAAGCAGATCGACCGCATAAGCCATAACTTCAGTATCCGTGAAGAGGGTGCAGTAGTAACCGTGCATTTCAAGAAATCTTCTGTTAGTCCCGTAAGAGGATATTTCTCCGTTATGAACTACCGTCCAGTCGAGAATACTGAACGGATGTGCTCCTCCCCACCAACCGGGTGTGTTTGTCGGAAATCTGCTGTGAACTGTCCACATGTAACCTTCGTACATCTCATCAAGCATAAAGAACTCTGCCACATCCTCTGGAAATCCTACACCCTTGAAAACACCCATGTCCTTTCCAGAAGAAAAGACATAGGCGTCCTCGATTGATGTGTTTATGTGCATAACCTTCTCAACCACATAATCGTCATCAGATAAGCTTCCCTCACTCTTCTTTGGTGCCACAAAATACCTCCAAACAAGAGGTGGATACATGACCTTCGCAGACGGATTCGTTGGTATTTCTTCGTCGTACACAACATCAAAATTCTTAGCCAAAAACTCATCTACCTTCTTCTTTGCGGACATGTTCCTGTCCTGAAACATTATATGCATTGCATAGTAATCCTTATACTCCGGATACAGTCCGTAAACAGCATATCCTCCTCCCAAACCGTTTCCTCTTGCTTTCATGTTTACAATCGCCTTTATAGCCATCTCCCCCCCAAATCTCTTTCCCTCGATGTTCATAACACCGAACAAACCGCACGCCTGAATATCCTTGGTCGGGAGGTATCTTTCACTCCTTCTATCGATATCAAACTTCATCTTCTCCCTCCATCATATAACTCCCAAAATGACTTCTTCTCTGAGCAGATCCCATCTGATGTCTTCCGGAAGCTTTGAGTATCCGAAATCATAATCGAGGAGCTTTTCCCTNAACTCGGAGACATCAATTTTCCTTCGCATCAGGTTCAGGTATATACCTGCCCTCTCAACCCTTCCAACAAAGATTAGTCCTTTGATTACATTATCTTTCAGGGCAATCCTNCTATATATTTTCCTTTCAGGCTCAAACCTAAGGAGAACCTCGTACCCCTCTTTTTCAGCAATTTCATCGGTGATGTTGAGTCCTGCATTGATTATGTAGATGTCGAAAAAGTGCATGGCATTCATCGCACTGCCCTCAAATTCCGCCTCCTCTCCGAGCATGTTTATTCCCGCTACTCTCCCTCCATTGTATGCATTGGGCCACAGAGGCAAAACNCTCCTATCCTCAACAACAAAATCGTAAACCTCCGCACAGTCACCGCATGCATAAACATCTTTCACCGAAGTTTCCATTTTTTTGTTAACAAGAATTCCTCTGTTTATTTCTACCCCAGTGCCCTTCACAAGATCAATTCTCGGTACAACTCCCACAGCGGTAACCATGAAATCGCATTCTATCTCCCTTCCATCGGTTAGGATCACACTCTCCACAAACTCGTTTCTCGTGTTAACCTTCTTTATAGTCAGACCAGTGTATATTTTAACACCGTTTTCTCTTAATACACCTTCAACAAGTTGGGATGTCCTTTCATCNACCACCGGAGCCAGCACTCTGTCCGCAAGCTCAACAACATGAACTTCTAAGCCTTTTTCAACAAAGACCTCTGCTGCCATCAATCCTATAACTCCCGCTCCAAGTATCACAACCTTTTCCGAATCCGGGAGAATTCTCTCTATTCCGAGTGCATCATCCAAGCTCACAAACGAGAAAACATTCTTTAAGCTCTTATCAAACCCCTCCATGGGAGGTATGAACGGTTTTCCACCGGTAGCAAGTAAGAGCTTACCGTACTTAACCTCCTCTCCACTATCAAGAACCGCCACCTTCTTTTCAAAATCTACCGACACCGCTCTCTTACCAAGTAAGGGTGTCACATTCATCTTCTCGTAGAAATCCAAGGGTCGGTAATACAGCTTTTCGAATGGAATTNTTCCCATGAGGTAGTACGGAATTAGGGCTCTTGAGTATGTGTGATACTTCTCATCAGAAATTATCGCAATGGAGAGATCCCTATCCCTGCTCCTTACAGCTTCCACACACCCTACAGCACCCGCGGAGTTGCCAATTATTACGATGTCGAACTCCATCACTCCCCCTCCTCGTAAACCAAAGCTTCATTAGGACACATCTTCACNCACATAGGCATGTCCAAGCCATCACACAGATCACACTTCACTATTTTCTTCTCTTCGAAGTCAATAACTATTCCTCCAAACGGACAAGCCATCACACAGCTGAAACACCCAACACATTTACTCTCATCATGCAAAACCTTACCACTTTCCGGATCTTTATACAACGCCCCGCTTATGCATGCAAAAACGCAATCTGGCTCTTCACAATGCCTGCATTGAATTGCAAATGTTTCAGGTATGTTTTCATCAACAACTATCCTTGGCAATTTCTTTTTTTCGTATTTAAATGCCTTTATTATGTCCTTTGACTTCGAGTGTGCGACTACACACCATATCTCGCAAAGGTGACATCCCATACAGACTTCAGGTTTTGCTACAACTTTTGGCAAAAAATCCCCTCCCAAGATTTTTTAACCAGAAGGAAAACCCTTCATTTTACCGTATTTTCTCGGATTCTCAAGCGTTATTACTTTGATATTACATGCCATACTAATCAATTAAAGTCGATAAAATGCATATAAATATTACGCTATTTATCGGCGAAAAGAAAAAACTAATAAGTTCAAATTCAAAAAAACGAATAAACTATTGAAAAATAATCGTGCTACGGGGCAAGAGTTTAACAATATTTTTTTAAAATAAAAAGTAATTTATTGAGCTTTCAAAAACTTTTCAAGTCTTGCGAGCATATCCCTTATGTTCTCCCTCGAGGTCGCGTAACTAATTCGAATCCATGTCTGATAGCTTTTACCAAAAGCAGATCCGGGAGTTGTTGCGACATACTCCTTCTCCAAGAACTCCTGACAGAACTCCATGCTGTCTCTCTCAACATCTACAAACATGTAAAACGCTCCCTTCGGCGGGGCGTATTTCAAGCCAAGCTCATCAAGTCCTTTCATCAGCATGTCCCTTCTGTACTTGAACTCCTCAACGATGTCCTTTAAGAAGCTCTGATCTCCTTTTATAGCTGTTACTCCCGCATACTGAACGAAAGATGTTGGATGACTTACAGAATGAGATTGTATTTTCGCCATAGCCTTGATTATGTCCTCTCTTGCAACCGCATAACCCAATCTCCATCCGGTCATGGAATATGTCTTGGACAACCCGTTTATGAGAATCGTTCTCTCGAACATACCGTCTAAGCTTGCTATACTCTTATGNTCTCCCTCAAAGATGATCTTCTCATAAACTTCATCAGACATAACCAATATGTCTTCGTCCACCGCCAGATCCCTTACCTTTCTTAAAAAAGACTCCGGATACACAACCCCAAGAGGATTACTCGGTGAGTTGAGTATGATCATTTTCGTCTTAGAAGATACGTACTCNTCGATCGGTGCTGACTCAAATCCCTCGTCGTGGGGAACCCANACAACCCTTCCTCCCGCCATTTGAACGCACGCCTCGTATGTGACCCACGATGGATCGAGAAGTATCACCTCTTCTCCGTCATCTATTACGCTCATTATAGCCTCGTAGATTGCATACTTGGCTCCGGGGGTGACTATGATATTCTCGGGGGTGTAATCGAGGTTATTTTCTCTTTTCAGCTTCTCGGAGATTGCCTCCAATAATTCAGGTATACCCTTTGTTGGTGTGTAAAAAACCTTACCCTCCTTCATAGCTTTATAAGCGGACTCAATGATGAAAGATGGGGTAGGGAAGTCCGGTTCTCCGACGCTCATGTCGATAACTGGTTTACCTTCTCTCCTCAGTTTCTTCGCAGATTCTGAAATCCTTAGAGTCGCTGAAGGACTTACCGCATTAACTCTTCTGCTCATCATACTCCTTCAACCTTTTAACAAGCTTAACAGCTGCCTCAATACCTCTCTTAGCATAATCGATTCTTTTCTGTGCTGCAATTCTACCCATTCCCGGTCCTGAGATGCCAAGAGTTACAGGTTTGTTGTACTCCAACGATAGATCCATTATTTTCCTCGCCGCATGCTGTGCAACAACCTCATCATGCTCTGTTTCTCCCTCAATGACTGCTCCAACAGCAACAACAGCATCCACGATCCCTCTCTCAAGGATTCGCTTAACCGCGATAGGAGTATCAAAAACACCCGGAACCCTTATTATATCTGTGATTTCCGCCCCGAGAAATTCAGCATGCTCTTTTGCAAGAACCTCCATCATGTAAGTGATGTCCCTGTTAAACTCTGCAACAACCAGACCGAGTTTAATTTTATCCATTACTACCACCAATTTCTGAATTCAATTTCGATATTTAATATTTTGTGTGAGAGTAAAAGGGTAAACTGAAAAAGTGGGATGCACAAAATCCCCGCATGTGGAATATAACAAACTTCTGTGCTTTATAACCTTAATATATTTATATTCTGGCGATCTTGAAGTGTTATGCAAAAAACCGCTTTGATAATAATCTCCCTATCCTCATTCCTAACTCCTTTTACGCTATCCTCGGTGAATGTTGCACTCCCCACTATTGGGAGGGAATTCGCTGTAGATGCGATAACCCTAAACTGGATAGCCACAGCATATCTCCTATCTTCAGCCATGTTTCTCGTACCGTTCGGGAGACTTGCAGATATAAAAGGGAGAAAACGGGTTTTCACAGTTGGTATTGCACTATTCACCCTCGGTTCAACTTTGGCTGGATTATCGAATTCCGCAGAGATGATTATAATGTTCCGTGTTTTACAGGGACTGGGGGGAGGGATGGTGTTTGCAACCGGAGTTGCAATCCTCACCTCCATATTCCCACTATACGAGAGAGGTAAAATTCTTGGAATCAATGTCGCATCCGTCTACACTGGGCTTAGCCTTGGACCGTTTCTCGGAGGGATACTAACCCAGCACTTTGGGTGGAGGAGTGTTTTCCTGATCATACTCCCTCTCGGCATTATAATCGTCCTATTATCTCTGATTAAGCTAAAAACCGAGTGGGCTGACGCAAAAGGAGAGAGATTTGATTTTATTGGGTCCGTACTTTACAGCATGATGCTTGTATCAACCATGATCGGGGTTTCGGAGTCTTCCCTACTATTGATCTCTGTAGGCATAGGATTATTGATTATTTTCGTAGTTCACGAGGGAAGAATTAGCTACCCGATAATGGATATCGGGTTGTTCAGAAGAAACCCAACCTTTGCACTCTCAAACATGTCAGCACTACTGAATTACTCCGCGACCTTTGCAATAACATTTCTGCTCAGCCTTTACTTGCAATATATAAAAGATCTGTCACCTCAGCATGCCGGAATGATTCTTGTCGCTCAACCGATAGTGATGGCAATGTTCTCACCACTTGCAGGATGGATATCAGACAGAGTTGAACCGAGAGTTGTTGCATCCGTGGGTATGAGTATAATAGCAATCGGTCTGTTCATTTTCTCATGGATTGAGGAGTCTACATCGGTTGAAGTTATCGTGGGCAACTTGGTGTTTATCGGAGTTGGCTTTGCTTTATTCAGCTCACCGAATGTAAATGCAATAATGAGTTCTGTTGAGAAGAGATTTTACGGGATTGCTTCCGCAACTCTTGCAACTATGCGGGTTGTCGGGCAAATGCTAAGTATGGCAATCGTTATAGTGATATTCGCACTCTACATAGGAAAAATCGCAATAACACCAGAGGTCTACGAGTCTCTGATACACAGCACAAAGGTTTCGTTTGTTATCTTCTCCATCCTCTGCCTCATAGGGATATTTACATCACTTGCTCGAGGGAGGATACGAGAGTAATAAAAATACTTGGATACGGGAGTAAAGCTACCTTATTCCCATCTCCTCAACAAATGTGGGTGACTCCGGCTCAAGTATCTCCTTCACTGAGTTTAGAAACTCCCCATAGATGTGTGCGTCAACCGAAAAGTGATAGTATTCATGCCTCTCAAAACCTGTTAATTCAGCGACATACTGGGTCAGCAACGAAAAGGCAAAGGCATTAGCATGCATTGCACCGTAAATGTCGTTCGATCTCATGTAAAAAATACCTTTGAGGTGATCCTTAGCTCCGACAAGTTGATAACCTCTTAAACATGGTGGTTCATCACTTTCCAGATCTTGAGGGCGAGATATTCCAACATAACANTCCCTTCTGAATCTGTCTTTTCTGAGCTTGTCTATAACCGCATAGAGTTGATCTACCACAACCTCATCACTCTCACAATACCTTGCTCTTTCAGCATATGTATATGTCTCCCCATTCCTCAGAATTCTTTCCTTCACGGGTTTGTCTATGCATTTGGCATAGATCATATAATCGTGAGCGTACTCAACACCGTACTTTCTCGTGAAAGGTGCTTTATCGTGGATCTGATGCTCGTACGGATTTTTCACCTCTACAAAAAGTCTATGAACAAACCTACTTTCCTTCTGTCCATCGAAAATCTCTCCCCACTCCGTTCTTTTGGATTTGCCGTTCCTGTAAATAACATCCATCGCAGAATGCCATGCGGTGGAGAGATAGTCCTCTCTGAGATGTGTTGCCAATTCATGGTATCCGTAAAATTCCCTGTAGTCCTCCGCTTCATTCTCCGCCCTTCTCAAATCTCTCATGTAGATGTGGGGTACTGCAACAAGAAGACCAGCACTACCAACATCATAACCCGAGAGCTTGGATATGCTTTCGAGAACATAAGTCACAAAGTCTGAGTTATGCATGAAGAAGTTGAAGACATCAAGTGATCTAAGAAAGGCTGTCGCGTGTAGCCTCCCGTTTATCGGCAGGAGAGATATCTCCGTTATAGCGGGAGGNGTATCACAGTTGTGATCCTTCGGTTTCCAAATTGGGAGAGATATTCTTCTCGTAAAAGGACTTTTCTTCAGCTTTTCTGCACACCTTTCAAACAACCGCTCAACTCTATCTGTGTAGTTCTCTCCACAGAATCTCCATCCAGAAAACTCCTTGTCAATTCTAAAAAAGTAATCCGGGTTCTCAACCACAAGTAATGTTGGTTCCGCTCTAATTGTATTTCCAAACCTCGATCTATAGATCTCTCCGGTCTTCAGCAATTTCTCAAGCAATTCACATCTTCCAGATTCCCAAGTTTCGGAAATTAACATTGATAGACCTCTGTCTGCTATAACTAAAAGCTTTTTGATTGAGTGTCTGTGCAATCCATAACACCATAAAGGCGCAATAAAAGCATAAGCCACACATCTGCAATATGTATTCCAAGAAAGTAATAAGTTGCCAAAATCCTGAAATCTTTATGATTTTTACCGTGATGTATGGATTTAATTATTCAAAATTTCAAAAATATTTAAAACAAAACCTTTAAATTCAACTGAACTAATACAAATAGATATGGATGTCAGAAGATTGCAGTTCATAGGTGGTTCAAGTTACATGATCAGTCTTCCGAAAACATGGGTAAGGAAGAACGAACTCGATCAGGGGGACGAGATTGTCCTGAATGTAGAGGACGATTGCATACTCATAATTCCCAAGAAAATTTCAGAATCCGGAAAAATAATAAAAGGACATGTAGATGGGCTAAAACAATACGACGAGGAGTTTTTGCGGAGATTCATTTACGCAATCTACATTCAGGGATTAGATGAAATAGTTATCGAAGATAGGAACATTACTCCAAGAATTCTGACGAAGATAAGCGAGATAGTAAGGTCGATGATAGGCATAGAGATCATTTACGCCCAAGACGGAAAAATTGTTCTGAGATGCATGAATACACCGGATTTTGACTTCAACGGTGTATTAAGAAGGATGTATCAGATTATTGAAGCTATGATCGAGGGAATCATTGAAGGAATGACTACTGATGACGCCAGAGCTCTTGACGAGATTGCATTCTTTGAGGTGGATCTCGATAGATTGTATCTGCTCGCCTTGAGAGAACAGCACAGAAGGATTAAAGAGCTTTCCATCTCCGTAAAATGGAACGATTTGAGAATGATTCTCGGAGCGAGAATGGTCACCAAGCTGATAGAAGAGATAGCGGATGCCCTGAGAGACTTCTCGATATATGTAAGGGAAATAGAGAATAAAAGCGAGAGTCCACTGATAAAGATTCTAAGAGAGTTGAAAACTGTCTTCTCCGAAATGCTGAGATCATACAGCGATGCAAATCTAAAAATGGCTGAAAAGGTCATAAAAGATACAGACAGACTTCTCGATGAGATAATGAGTCTCGTTTCCGAGGGGCAGGAAATAAACTACAGAATGGCTATTGAGACCCTGAAAGAGATCTGCAAGAACCTAAAATCTATTGGAGAGGTTGCATTTAACAGAAGTGTTAGAGAGATGATGTCACTCCAAGAGAAGGATATGCAAAGAGCGGAGCCAATCAGCGATTGANGTAGACTCTTAGCCAATCAACAGCTTAATACGAATTGTACAATTTTTCTTTTCTTAAGTACTCTCCCCTGTCCACAAGGTTTTCAACCACAACCCTATCTTTTTCCGCACTTCTCATTCTTAAGCAATCGAATCTGCTTTTCCCTATGCCTATGATGTCACCCTTCGTGTTCGTTACAAAAACGATGTCGTTCTCCCTGACATCATCCGTAACCTTGACAACGGACTCTGCAAAGATATCTCTCCCGTAGAGAAACAGCATTTCACCTTTTCTACTCACATATACCCTTTTTCTTTTACTCTTAACAAGGAAACTTCCCTCTATGGAGAATCGAAATCTTCTTCCAACTTCTCCAATTTTTAAACCTGCTGAAACAGGAGTTAGATTGTGAGACCTTATAAACTCGTTTAAATCCTTGGACATTGCATGTACTTCTCTCCCCTGTGTTGCAAGAATCGTAAAACGATTCTTTATGCCAAAAAAGTTGAAAGCTTTTCGAATTACTTTTTTCTCCTTTTCGGTGAGTTCTCGAAATTTCATCAAATATCCCTTCTGTACTTTATAAATGCTTTAACAACCTCGGAAAAGTCTCCATCAATTCTGAAACTCTCCACAGTATTAATCAGAACATCCTTTCCAATCATTTCTCCGAATTTCTCCTCTTCCTTTTCACACATTACAACTTCTCCATTAGGGCTAAGCTCTTCCTCCAAACCAACTATTCTGTAACTTCTTTTCATAAAATACGGCTTTTCTCGAATGTCAAGAAATCTCAGTTTTGCTGTCGTCTCTCCGATTATAACAGAGGTGTTTTCAAGGAGGGCTCTGGCATTTATGCCTATCTCTCTCTCCGATAGACTCTCCGAGAAACCTCTGAGTTTGCTAAGATATGTTTCAGAGATTACTTCAACCGGATACGGGTACATCAGAATCTTATTAATCCGAACAGGGGTTATAAATTTTTAACGGTTGATAACAAGAATAGAATACCAAGATTTTAATATAAATAGAGTGAATTTAGTTGAGAATGGCATTATATCAGTGGGGGTTTTTCCTACACCCACCTACTCCTCCAAAATTTAAATACAATGCGGTTATAAGGCTCTTGAATGACGAAGATAATCAAGGTTGATCCAGATAATCCAGAAGAGGATAAGATCAAGATTCCAGCAAAGATAATAAGGAAAGGTGGGCTTGTTGCCTTTCCTACCGAGACCGTGTACGGGTTGGGTGCAGATGGTTTGAGCGGATCCGCGGTGAGAAAAATATTCATCGCCAAGAACAGGCCTATGGATAACCCGCTCATTCTTCATGTATCCGATCCAAGTATGATTTACGAGATTGCCGAAGCAAACGAGATCGCAGAGGAATTAATTGAGGAGTTCTTCCCCGGTCCGCTCACCCTCGTTATGAGGAGGAAGGAAGTAGTGCCGGATGAAGTTACCGCGGGACTCGATACGGTAGCGGTAAGGATGCCTTCAAACAAAATCGCTTTAAAGCTAATCGAGCTGAGTGGAACGCCAATTTCCGCCCCATCTGCAAATATTGCGGGGAAGCCAAGTCCTACGAAAGCCGAACATGTCATCGAAGACCTATGGGGTAGAATAGACTGCATAGTAGATGGAGGCGAGACGGAGATAGGCATTGAGTCAACCGTTGTGGATGTTACAACATATCCAGTTGAGGTTTTAAGACCGGGCGGGTTAGAAATTGAGAGACTGAGAGAGGTCGTGGATGTANAATTCTTCAAAGGAGATGTAAGCATACCTAAATCTCCCGGAATGAAGTACCGCCATTATGCACCCGATGCCCAGCTACAAGTCATCTACGGAAAAAAGGATGAAGTCGTGAAAAAAATTTGTGAGCTCTACGAGAAGTATACAAAAAAAGGTCTGAGAGTAGGGCTCGCGGTTACTGACAGGAAGTATTATCGTGCAGAGGTTATCGAAGAGATGGGGAAAACCCCACAAGAAATCGCAAGAAATCTATTTGATGTGCTGAGGAGACTCGACAAAAAATCGGACATAATCATAGCGGAGGGTATAGAGGAAAGAGGTTTGGGATTCGCTATCATGAATAGGCTAAAAAAAGCCTCCAATTATCAGATTCTCAGAGTTTAGATTTATTTAATCAAATTTAAGAGTTTTGCCCTCGGTAATCCACCATTTATCTCATCCGTTCATTAGCTCTTTCAACCGCAAAGAATACCTTACAACCTTCGACAGAACTCTAATAGTAGTTACTATGTCTGAAAACACTGGAAATCCGTTGCTCTCATACTCGTTTTTGAGATTAAAGATTGCATTTCGATCTCCTTCGAGGAAGAAATACACTGGCTTCCCNTATTTCTTAATCAAGTCAAAAGAGGGTTTATATACAGGATACAAGTCCTCCACAGCCCATGTACCAACCACCACACAGTCAAACACATCATCTTCAAGAACCGCTTTCAAAGATGTATTGTAAGCTTTATCCACTCCAAAGTATTCGATGGATGGCCAGATGTCGAAGGGATTTCCAACCCTATGCCACTCCGGTGTAACCTCTGATATTTTCCTCGCAGTTTTTTCAGACATCTCAGGAAGCTTCAATCCACCGAAATACGCTTCATCAGCTCCTTGAACGCATCCAGATCCGACATAGTGAAGGATTGCGAGTCTGTTCCCTCTTGGAAGAGGTTGGAGTGTTATAGCTTTTAACACCTCAATTATCTCCTCGTAGCTAAACACCCTAATAAGATTTAACTGATCACAAACCGCTGAAAAAACCTCATCATTTCCAGCAATAGATGCAGAATGGCTCATAGCCATTTTCTTTCCGTAATCAGTCCTTCCAGCCTTAAAAATTACAATTGGCTTCTGTTTTTCCATTGCCTTCCTTGCAGATCTAAGGAAAGCCCGTCCATTTTTAAATCCCTCTACATACATTCCTATAGCCTTTGTAGAGTCATCCTGAAGCATGAGATCAAGGATTTCGTGATCTTGAACATCACATTTATTCCCAAGACCCACGATTTTACTGAAACCTATGGAAGGGTGAGATGTCGCAATGTGATTCATCAGAATTCCCAAAAATAGACCAGTTTGAGCTATGATCCCTATATTTCCTCTTTTAATCTCCTTTAAAATTGCAAATGATGAAGTAAAACCTGATTCCGGGTTGTAGATTCCTGTNGTGTTAGGACCGATCACCCTCATTCCGTGTTCTTTCGCAATTCTAACAACATCATCCTCAAGCTTGGCACCCTTTTCGCTCTCCTCCCTGAACCCCGAGCTTATTATTACAACGCTCCTAGTTCCTTTCTTCGCAATTGCTCTCATTACCTCTGGTACAGTTTCTGCAGGGGTTGCAATTACAGCTACATCTGGAGTCTCCGGAAGTTCCTCCACCGTTCTATATATCTTCAAACCAAATATCTCATCACCTTGAAGGCTCACCGGATATATCCTGCCCTTGTACCCAAGATTGACGAGGTTNTACGCTATCGTAAAACCCGCTTTCCCCATTTTGAACGAGCCGAACACAGCCACAGATCGAGGGTTGAAAAAGTTTTCAAGCCCCCCTCTACTTTCGTACTCGTTTTCACGAACTTCATCAAGAACTATTCTCGCATCCACTACAACATAGCCGTCTTCATAAACAAACACCGGATTTAAATCCATCTCGGATATCTCGGGGTTCTCACAAACGAGTTTCGATACCCTCATAATTAGATCAACTACAGCAGAGGTGTTGCCCTTATATCCCCTGTACCCCTCCAACAACTTATAAACTTTCGTAGATTTGATTATCCTCACAGCATCCTTCTCCTCAAGAGGTAACACGCCAAAAGATACATCCCTCAGGAGTTCGACCAGCACTCCCCCCGAACCGAAGGTTATCACATGCCCCAATTCTGAGTCTCTGAAAACACCCACAAGCACCTCAATTCCTTTTTTCTCCATTTTCTGAATGNTTACACCCTCAAAACCGGGAATCTCAGACATCCTCCTGAACGACTCCCTCACCTCACCACCATTGGAAATATTGAGGATTACTCCTCCAACCTCAGACTTGTGGGAGATCTTTCTTCCAACAACCTTCATAACCACGGGATACCCGATTTTTTCGGCAAGTTTAACAGCCACATCCTCACTATCAGCAAAATATGTTTGGTTCACATTAATACCATGGCTATCAAGCATTCTTTTCGATTCATGCTCCGTTAACAGCATTAAATCACCGAAAAGAGGTTTAAAATAAGATTATTAAATCTTTCGGATTTTTTCCATAAAATGCAAAATTTAATTCTTATTTTCAGAATCTAATTGGTTTTTTCTACATGTAATACGAAAGTTCTTGTCTGCCTTAGCATCATCAAAATCAGCAACTCATCTAATCACCTTTTATATTTTCCAGAATTTAATTATTCTAATCATATAAAAATNCCACGAAATTGTCTGGATTTTCCGAACAATCTTTAGGAATAGCTAAAATTTTAGATTACCGCTGAACATACAAACTTGCTAATATTTTTGATGTCATTAACATTAATAGAGCTAAATTAGTTTGAAGCTTGCAATAATTGCTATTTCGTCTTTCACCCATCATTACTCTTACTCCTCCTGAACAACAATATAAGGCAAATAGCAACCACTGTATACCCCACTAAAATACTTAACAGGATACTAATTGATGGACTCAACTCCAACAAATACTGCAGAAAACTTGAAATGCTAAATCCGGCTAAATTTA
>MTMT01000030.1 GCA_002010195.1 Archaeoglobus sp. JdFR-32 | reverse complement strand
TATTTCAGCGGAATTGAGCTACCAGACTCCGCAAATGTTAGGATTATCGTAAGTGGCACTTCTCTCGAAATAGGAAACACAACTGAGATTCCCTCATTCTACTATGTTTAGTTTAAGCTTTTATCCTCTTTTGGATAATTATTCCGGTTGTTGTCTTATCGATGAACAAGTCGATCACTCAACTTCGATCAATCTTAGGTATTGTGGAGGTATCTCTTTTGATAAAACTATGAATTCATTTGCTTTTATGAATCTTATTCCATCCTCCCTTGCCTTTTTCGCATCTACCACTAAGATTATAGGCTCGTCGGTTCTCAGCATTGCGACCTCTATGCCCTTCTCGATTGTGGTAGATAGATGAACGAACTTTTGATTCACGGGTTTGATTCCTATCTCAAGAAGTCTGTGTGCCTCTTCCTCACTTGTACCGTAGTATAGAATGTCATTTTCAGCAGGTTCGTAATCGTTTAGTTCGACATCCACACTGTGACCGTATCTAGCCCTTATTTTTCCTTCTGATAGCTCATATCTGCCTTTTTTGTCTGAATAGACCATTGCTTTAATCAGCCACTTATTAGCCCATCTGTACTTTCTTGAGACCACTTTCGCAAGGCTATCGAAGTCCACCCACCCATTCTCATCCATCTGAAGCCTAAATCTGTTGGGAAAGTGTCTAAGTATTCCAGAAACGAATCTCCCGAGTCTTTCAACTCTCTCCTTATCGAGTATTATCTCTCCTTTTCTGTTACATTTTTCACACTTCTCTCCTCTGTAATATCCGTGTTCTGGGCAGAATCTTATGTCCTCCATCCAATCACCTGCTTATCCAGTAGATTGTTGATGCAATTACACCAATTGCACTGCAAGTTTCGAGGCTTACACCCTTCCAAGTTATGTCAAGGTGGTATTTTGATTTTTTGATTAGGTCTTTGGGCAAACCTTTTCTGCCGAGCCCTATCAAAAAGCATGCGGACTTACCCCTCACTATGTTCCTGAGTTCATCCTCACCAATCCTCTTTTCCTCATCCGGTTTGGATGTTGTGGCAATGATCACTCCGAAGTGGGATGGNATCTTGTCTACCAAATGTAGTTTTCCCTCTTCCAACAGCATTTTACCGTATTTTCCTCCCTTTCCTATGGTTGTGTATTCGGCAATCACATCAACAAGCTCCTTCTCATCATTCCAGAAGTTAAAGTCAAGAAGGGAGAGATGGAAGTTGTAGGAATAGCAGATAGGCATTGCTCTTGCAATACTCCGCAGGTGTATTTCATGAAGCTTAAGTTTGTCGTATGTGTTTACGAGACAGAGGGATATCATAAGCGGTATTCTACTACTCAATGATTAAATTGCTTCGGTTTCATCCTTATCATACTGAAAAGCGAAAAATAGATATTTACTGAATAAAAATTTTTTAAAAGTGAGAGAGGAAGTAGTGGAAGCATTCAAAAAGATCTTGTCCTTGCTGTTAATTGTAGTAGCACTGTCTTTCCTCACGAGTTTTGTGAATTCGCTTGATTTCAGTAACACCGGACTGAGCGGTTTCATAGGAATATCAAAATTCGAAATAAATCCTCAAGAAGAAATTCCACCCGAAGGAAAGAATGTTGAGCCGTACAGAGATATTCCTGTCTCATTTTCCGAAGAAAGTCTTGCAAATCTCCACAAGTCCTTTAACCCACCTCAAATTCCCACATTCTTCGTTGAGAACCTCAACAGATATACCAACAGGTTAAGGCTTTATACCGCGGTTGATTACGAGAATGGAGAGTGGTTGAAGGAGAAAGCAGACTATTCTGACAGGGTTGCGGTAAATCCAACAGGATATGTCACGAACTATCGTGTTACACCTATTAGAGAGTTTTCAACTCACATACCTGTTTCAAAGGATACCGCATTCGTTACCGCTCCTGCGAAGTATGATAAGGAGACAGGGACGTATTTCATAAAGGAAAATCTATCCCAACCATATGATGCGTTCTCTACCGCATGGAAGGTGGAGGATCCGGGAGTGGTTGAAAAGGATGAGAGATATACAAAAATTAGTTTGAGTGCGGAGGATAAGAAGAAGTTAAAGACTCTTGCAGAGGAAATAACGATTAATGCTCTGACGGATTACGAAAAGCTTCTTGCAATTGAGGAGTATCTTGAGGAGAACTACGAATACGATCCCAACTATACTCCTCCACCTGAAAATGTTGAGCCGGTGATGTACTTTCTGTTTGAGAGCAAAAAAGGTGTTTGCAAAGAGTTTGCCTCCGCATTCGTTCTTTTAGCAAGATCCCTTGATATTCCTGCGAGAGCGGTCTTCGGGTATAATGCTCGTCCAATTCCTGCAAATCAGACTGTTATGGAATCTCAACGCCATATGTGGGCAGAGGTAAAATTCTCAAGTGGCTGGATAGAATTCGACCCAACACCACCTCCCAAGAATCTGCTGGAGACCGTGACGGAAATAACATACTCGGATCCAACAGCAAGGAAGAACTCGAGCTTCACTGTGAGAGGTTATGTCAAAACAAAGGACGGCTTTAGAGTTCGAGATGGGTATGTTGAAATCTTTTTGAAGAAGGATAAAAATGAAACCGGTGTTTTGCTCGGAATTCTTGAGCTTAAAAGGGGAAGATTTGATGGGAAAGTTAAGGTTCCGGATGTTGCGGGCAAGTTTCATGTGGTTGCACACTATGTCGGTAGCGTGAAGTATAAGGAATCATGGAGCGACCCAATCATTAGAATTTACAGCCCTCCGGAATTAAGTGTGGAAATCCCGGACAGGATGGCAGTGGGTATACCTTTCAAGCTGAGAGGGAAGATCGTAGATGAGAACGGAACCGCCTTATCTAATGCGACGATTTTCCTNAGGGTGAACAAGAAGGTGGTCTCGGTAACAACCTCTGATTCAAATGGATTTTTCGAACTCACCCTCAAAATAGACGAGGAAGGTTTCCACTCTGTTAGTGTTGAGTACCNCGGCTCGGAGTTTGTTTTGCCGATGTCCAAGGGAAAAATAGTGGAAGTGGGTAAAATTGAACTATTTCTCGAAAACAAGTCTGTAGTAAAGGGGAAGGAGTGGATTAGCGAAGGTAAAATTCTCTTTAGAGATAAACNTCTGAAAAAAAGTCTCGTGAGATTCTATAGGGGCGATTTCGAGGTGAATGCGATAACGGATGAATACGGAAACTTCACGGTTAAGGGCAAGATTCCCAAAGATTTTGATCTCGGAAAGGTGGATGTGAACTTCACAGTTAAAGGAATAGGTTTTGAAGACTCCGTCCAGCTATCTGTTAAGGCTGAGACGGAGATGGACGTCTCTGTGAGGAACGAAAACAACAAGGTCTACATCTATGTTATGTTAAGGGAAAAAGGTAGGAATGTTCCTGCGTTTGGAATAATAAAGATTGGAAACAGATCCGAAGAAACGAACCCATCCGGTGTCGCAGTTTTCGAATACGATACCATGCCATCAGAATCCGTTGCGGTTTTTGAAGGAAATGAGAAGTATCTGCCAACATCGAAGGAGTTTAATACTTTCAGCATTCCTTATTGGGCTTTATCAGCCATCGTTCCATTAGTGATTTACTTTCTGCTGTACAGAAAGAAGATATTCTCCAAGAAAATCGTGATTGAGATAGATAGGGAACAAGACGATCTACCGTTGGTGTGGGATGTAAATGAGACCATCAAGATAAGGGTTAAGAACTACGGAAAAGGGATTTTGAGGGTTCTCATAAATGGGGAGAAGATAGGTGAACATGAAAAAGGTTTGGAGATAGAGGTTGCATTCGAGGAGGAGGGGGTTAACATTCTGAAAGCGGAAAGGGTGGTTGAAGGAGAAGTTAAAGAAACAGTCGAAGTTGAGATCAACATCATGAGTTACAGAAAAGCAATCATCATGATCTTCTCGAATCTCGTTAAGGAGTTAGAAAGAAAGGAAAGCATAGATCTTAGCGATTACACTGCGAGAGAGATTCTGAGGATGTTTAAAATCTTGAATGGAACAGAGAACAAGGCTGGTAGGAATCTTTTAAGATTGTTTGAGCTATCGAAATACGGTATGAGGTCTGCAGAGAGAAAGGAGTTCCTATCAGCATTCAATTTCTACAAACAGATAAGGGGTGATATAATTGAGAAATGAAATTGCCAAAGCAATCACACTTACAATCTTTTTCGGATCTGTGTATATTTTTACAACATTTCAGGCTAATGTGACCGGCAGAATCCTAATCTATCTGCAAACCGACATGCTGATTGCCATCTACTCTTTCCTGTTGGCATACATAATGATGGGCGCGTTCAAGTACACGAAACCGATTAAGCCGTTTGCCCTCTCGGTAGCTTTGTACCTCATTCTGAAGGTGGTGTCCTATTCCATCTCGAAGTTCAGCAGATTCGCGATTGTCTATCCCTTTGTTTACAGCATGGATATGTACTTCTTGCTCTTTTTTATCAGTTTTGCCATCTCCAAGATTGAACTTCCGGAGATGAGGTACTCTAAGTACCTCCAGCCTGTAATCTCCGCTCTTGGGTTGATTTTAATGGGACTGTTCGGTTACTATATCATTTTGAATCTACCGACTGACCCTCAAAAGACCCAAAATGTTGCATTGGGATTCATAGTATTTCTGTTGATTCTGGCGGTAACGACTCTCGCCAATCTATCAGAGAAACCGTATGCCAAGTGGTTGAGGAACTCGAGAGCATTTCTTCTGGGGTTTTTAATTCTTGTTACCGCTTATTACATCGGAATCAGACCTCTAATCCTCGATCGACCCGGATTGCTCAATTTCATGGAGTGGGCGTTTGTAGGAATTTTCCTATTGAAGTTCACAGGCGATCTAAGAAAGTCCACGACTGTGGAGGAAATAGAAGCGGTAGAAGTTCACAGACAGAGGTTGTCTTATAAGAGAGATGAAATAATAGTGCAAATCGATCAGGCGAGAAAGCTATTCCTTGAAGAAGGTAANAAATCTCCACTAATAGCAGTACTTTCGAGAGTCCTTTTCGATGCGGGGTGGAGTGAAGATAGGGTAGCGGTTCTGATTTCTCCCCTGATTTCATATAGGGATGAGGGTATCCCCAGCATGTCGTTTGGTTGGGAAAAGGAGAGGATACTCAATAAGAATCGTAAGAATAGAATGAAGATTTTGGAGAAAATAGAGGAAAAATTGAGGAAGGAGGGTGTTGAAATTGGATCTTAGGGTTTTTAGCAGGAAGAGTTGGGAGATAATAGATTCGGTTTGTGATGTATATGTGGGTAGCTCGGATCTGGTGGAGAAACTACTCGCAGCATGCTTAACGAATGGGAATGTTCTTTTTGAGGACTACCCGGGGCTCGGAAAGACGCTCCTTGCAAAGGTGTTTGCAAGGGTTATCGGGTCGTACTATAGTAGAATTCAGTTCACTCCGGACCTGCTTCCAGCGGACATAACTGGTACGAAAGTTTGGAGGCAGAGTACGGGGGAGTTTGTTCTTGTTAAAGGACCAATATTCACGAATGTTCTTCTAGCGGATGAGATTAACAGGAGCCCTCCAAAAACTCAGGCTGCCCTTCTGGAAGCAATGGAGGAGAAGCAAGTGACGATAGAGGGTGAGACATATCCCCTCGAACCACCGTTTTATGTGATTGCAACACAAAATCCTATAGAACAGGAAGGCACATATCCACTTCCAGAAGCTCAGATGGATAGATTCCTGCTCAGAATGTCTCCCGGCTACCCGGAGGATGTTGAGTCGGAAATGGAGATTCTTAGAAGGAGGATCGATTGGAGGGTGGATGATCCAACCGTGCACATAGAGCCGGTGGTCAGTCTACAGGAGTTCAGAAGAATGCAGGAGGTGGTTGAGAACATATTCGTTGATAGGAGTATTTTGAGGTACATAACCGAGCTTGTAAGGGCTACGAGGGAGCATGAGCTTGTTGAAATCGGATCAAGTCCAAGAGGTGGACTTGCACTGTTAAAAATATCGAGGGCTCTTGCAGCAATTGATGGAAGGGACTTCGTTATTCCGGATGATGTTAAAAGGGTTGCAATTGAAACTCTATCTCACAGAATAATCTTGAATGTCGAGTACCTGATCGAGGGCGTAAAACCAGAGAGTGTTGTGGAAGATGTCCTCAAGATGGTGGAGGTTCCGAAGAAGAGTGAAGTTGATAAGAGTGAGTAGCGTATGGAAGAAGGAGGAGGGAGATGAAGCTTAGAAAAGGTACATATGTTCTAATAAAAACCGCATTGTTTTTGCTTATTACGGGGATCCTCTTCACATCTTACGAGCTTTTGGTTCTATCAGCTTTTCCCATCCTCCTCCTTTTAACACCCACCCTGCCGGTTAGAGTTGTTGTAGAGGAAAGCGGAATTGAGGGTGGAGAGTATGTAGGGATGGAGTTCTCAGCACACATCTCCATGAAAGCAAAAGGATTTGGAGTGGTTAAGGTGATGCACAAGCTCCCCGAGCACTTCGAGTTATCAGAGGGGAGCAACGCGGTTGCGAGATTTGTNATTGGAACCTCAACCCTCAAAATTAATTATAAGGCAATACCAACAAAAAGGGGACAATACGGTCTCGATAAGGTTGTTGTTCAGGTAGAAAATCCATTCTTAACAGGAAAAATGTTTCTCAGAGAGCTATCAATNCCTCTCAGCTTGGAGGTTAAGCAGAAGATCCCTAAGTTGATCAAGATCGGGGTTCACAGAGGCATTGCTAAGTCACCGACACCCGATGTCGATGTTTCCAAGATTGGTGTTCCCGGAACAGATTTCAGAGAGATCAGAGAGTACATAACTGGCGACCCTGTTAAGTTTATAAACTGGAAGGCGAGTGCGAGAAAGAACGAGATATTGGTCAACCAGTATGAGGTGGAGGGTAAGAAATCTGTTTGGATATTTCTGGACGCAAATCCGTACATGAGGTACGGAAAAATAATCAGAAATTACTTTGAAGCTGGAGTAGAGGCGGTAAATGCTCTATCCTATTATTATACCCAGAGAGGATACAGGGTTGGAATATACCTTGTGGGATATAGGAAGTACATCTATCCAGACACTGGTAGAAGGCAGTTCAGAAGAATAAGCAATGAACTGATAAAAATCGAGCCATCAGAGAACTATGAATCACTCGAGGAGGCAATAGAAAATTCAAGAGCATTGCTAATCACATATAAGCCCCTAATTTACTTTATTACAAGGCTTGAGCACTCCCGTCCCGTAAAGGCTGTTATGAAAGCGACCAAGTTCTCAAGAAAAACAAGAAGGGCTCCAGTAGAAGTTATAGCTTTAACTCAGGAGGAAGAAACAGAATCAGAGATCTCAGTGATAGCACTGAAAACGCTAAAAAAATCTGTAGAATCGAGACTAAGGGCTGGAGGTGTGAGAATGGTTGATTGGGACATACACCAACCTCTCTCGCAGGTTTTGATGAAGGAAGTGCTTTTCGGGTGAGCGAAAATGGTAGCACTTACGCAAACGGAGAGAATCATGGAAAGAGTTAAAAACAAAGAATCAAAGAAAATAAAGGAATTTGTTAGGGGAAAGGAGATATATCTGATGTTTGCACCGATTATAAACTTGTTATTGGCGGAAGTAGCCAGTTACTTCGCTCTTGAAGCTTTTTTCAAGTCTCCATTCGTGGTTCTCGGCTCAAAATATTATGCTCTCGAAACGATTTATCCTTTTGTTATGGCGATTCCCCTGCTACTGTTAATTTTGAAGAGAAATCCGTTCTCTTTCGGCTACTTCTACTTCCTTATTCTCATTGTCAGTGGCAACATCCTTGCCAAAAGTGAGCTTTTCTACGCTTGGCTGGATGTGCTATATTTTCTCAAGNTTGGAAACTTAGCAAGTTACCTTAATTCGGTGTTCTCCTCAGCAAAGGGAATAGATGTTACTCCGGTTCTCCTTGATGTGGTCTGGCTGTTTGTACTATCTCAACTTATCTGGATCTCTGCAGAGAAGGGCAGAGAAATGGAAGAAAGGGGAATGAGTGCGAAAAATCTTGTTTTATTCCAATGGGCTTTCGCCTTCATTTTCACATATGTTGTTTATCTGGTGTATCCCTCGTTTGTGAGGTTCGATGTCGGAGTGGAGCTTCCACTGATCATGGCAGGNATAGTTGGGATTGCAATGTTTATAGTTGTTGCTGTAATTCTTTCGAGATAGGAGATTAATATAAAAAGGTAGAAGAGAATATTTGGCTATGCTTTGATCTCCTTGATGTAGTTGTATCCTGAGTAAAGAGCTTTTATGTTCTTCTCTTGGATTCTTTCGGGAAACACCTCTTTTATAGCAGATTGGAAGTCTTCTATATACACTCCGATCTCTTTTAGGTAGTAGGCAAGCATTCCTGTGAGAACAACATTCACTGCCTGTGCATTTGCGGATTTTCTTGCTATCTCCGTTGCATTAACTGTTACGATGTTCGGAGCAATCTCCTTAACAGTATTAACGATTTCATCAATGCTCGGGTAGGATATCGCTGAGGGTGGCTTAATCACTCTCTTATTTATTATGACTTTTGTTAGATCGTTGAGGTAGTGAGCGTATCTCAGAACCTCAACAGCCTCCATGGAGATGAAGTAATCTGCGGATGCGATTGGAATTTGGGGTGAGTGAACATCTCCAATCCTGACATGAACCTCTACACTTCCCCCTCTCTGAGCCATTCCGTGAGTCTCCGAGGTAATCACATTTATACCTCTTCTCATCACTGCTCTTGATATGAGGGATGAGGTTGTTATTGCTCCTTGCCCTCCAACTCCGGCTATAACTATGTTTACACTCGATTTCANGACTTCACCTCCTTTCTTATCGGCTTGATTGCCTTCTGAGGACATATCGCAGAACAAACAGCACAACCNACACATAATTCGCTGTCAATCTCAACCCCCTCGTTGAGTGATATCGCTGGGCATGTGAACGAGTTCATGCACTCCAAGCAACCGTTACAGTCATCAGTAACATAAAACCGGGTAGGAGCAACCCCCCTCTTCCTTCTCTCTCTCGTCCATAAAATGGCACATGGGTGCCTTGATATGACAACAGAAACCCCTCTATGTTTTATCGCATTCTTTATTGTCTCTATCAATTTTTTGACATTGTACGAGTTTACAATCTCTACGAATTCGACACCCATCCCCCTGACGACATCCTCTATGCTGATTTTCTTCCCCCCTCCCGCAACAGTTTTACCAGTTCCGGGATGGGGTTGGTGCCCCGTCATTGCGGTGGTGGAGTTGTCTATTATAACGAGGGTGTAGTCTCTGTTGTTGTAAACAGCATTAATCAGAGGAGCCATTCCCGAGTGGAAAAATGTGGAATCACCGATGGTTGCAACAATTTTTCCATCGACAAAGTAACTTAAGCCATTGGAAACTCCCGCACTCGCACCCATGCAAATTGTTGTATCTACCGCCTCGAGGGGTTTGTTAATTCCGAGGGTGTAGCACCCTATGTCGCTTGGGAAAACTTCTCCTCCTGCTTTTTTGATCGCGTAAAATGTGGATGTGTGAGGACATCCGGGACATAAAACAGGAGGTCTGGGAGGAGCACGGGAGGATATTTTTTTAGCTTTTTCCAAAAATTTACTGTAGTCTTTGGACGGCTCTATTGAGAACACTTTTGCGAGGGACTCTTCCACGACCGAAACATTGTATTCGTAGTTCATTGGAAAGTAACCGTTGATCTTTCCTGTTATTGGTGTGTCGAGCATGGCTCTCAAATGCAGTTCCATGAACGGATCAACCTCTTCAACAACAACTATTTTTTTCAAACCAGCAGAAAATTTCTCGATCAACTTCTTAGGGAGGGGATACATGGATGAGAGTTTGAGGATGCTGGGAACCTCAAAACCTCTGCTTGCTTTTAGATTCTCCAGAGCATCCTTAACATATCTATAACTCAAACCACAGGCGACGATTCCAACATCACATTCTCCTCCCTCAATCCAGTTGTATTCGAATCTGGAGAAATAATCTTCAATCCTCCTCATCTTCTCCTGAAGAATTGGCTTCAGNCTTCTTGCATGAGCGGGGAGAATAACATCTGTTTCGGGTCTTCTTGTCCATTTAATTTTGTTTATCCTCTTCTTGGGAATTCTACCGAGTCTTACTATGCCACTCGAGTGGCTCAACCTTGTGTATGTTCTGAATATGATGGGTAATCCGAACTTTTCGGAAATCTCAAAGGATAATTTTGCAAGTTCTTTTGCCTCGTTTACGCTTGAAGGTTCTATCACAGGAAGGTTTGCGGATTTTCCGTACCATCTGTTGTCCTGCTCATTTTGACTGCTGTGCATAGATGGATCGTCTGCAGAAACAACAACAAAGCCACCCCTCGCCCCAACATAGGCGAAGCTGAATAAACTGTCACTTGCGACATTTAATCCGACATGCTTCATCGTGCACATGGCTCTTTTTCCTGCAAGAGATGCACCTATAGCGGTTTCAAATGCGACCTTCTCATTTGTCGAGTATTCCATGTAGTATTCCATTTTTCCCTTTAACAACGGGCAGGCTTTGGCGAGACTGTCTGCGATTTCAGATGATGGAGTACCGGGATATGCTGAGACCAAATCCACTCCAGCCTCTATCGCCCCTCTTGCGATGGCTTCGTTACCGAGAAGAAAAACTTCCCCCCCTTCTTTTACGAGATCGTTCAGCATACTTTTGCCAGACGAGAAATGTTTTAAAAAGATTTACCAATTATCTGTATGGAATATGTGAACCACTATCTTGATAAAATGGCACTGCTTTTCAGAGGGGAGCTCAAAGGAGGGCTTAGTGACAAGAGTGTTCGGGAGCTTGTTGATGAGGCGTTGATTGAGATTGGTTTCATCAAGGATGTTAAGGAGATCGTAAGGAGGTATGAAAGTGGGGAATTCAACGAGGAGGATGCAAAGAGGAATCTGGATTTACTGAGGGTGTATGTAGTTACCCAGCTAAAGGATCATAGAAGAAAAGTTATAGAAATGCTGAATCTCCCTGCTAACATAGATCTGGACGGGAATATGGTAAAGAGGGTTGTGGACTTCATCGAATCCGCTCTGGATAGGATTTAATTGATGGATAGAAATTTCTCTTTAATCTCCTCAATCCTTTCGTACACTTCCGATTCGTCTATCTTCAGTATTTTTCCATTTTCCATGATAATTTCTCCGTTAACTATCGAGTGCGTCACTTCACACCCCATGGTGGAATAAACTATCGCATAAACTGGGTTGTACATCGGGATGAAGTTGAACCTCTTTCTGTCGAGCAGTATCAAATCCGCAAGGTAACCCTCCCTGATCTCCCCTCCCGTTATCTTGTATGCTCTATATCCATTTCTCGTAGCCATATCAAAAGCCTCAATCGCATGAATTGCATCTGCTTTTCCTGTTTTTACCTTCTGGAGTAGGGATGTGAGTTTTATCTCCTCGAACATGTTGTAGGTGTTGTTGGATGCAGCACCGTCAGTTCCGAGACAGACATTAACACCTTTTTTCAGCATATCTGCAACTCTCGCTATTCCGGATGCGAGCTTGAGGTTGCTTACCGGATTGTGCACAACACTAATGCCTTTTTTTGAGAGAATATCGATTTCTCTATCGTTGAGCCACACACCATGAGCGATAACGATATCGTCTTTGAGAAAACCAACCTCGTCTAACTTCTCCACGGGGTTTTTCGAATGAATTGAGTGGAAGTTATCAACTTCCTCCTTGGTTTCCGACACATGAATGTGAATTCCCACTCCGAGTTCGTTGGCTTTGTCTCTCACCATCTTCAAGAACTCGATTGAGCATGTATATGGGGCGTGAGGTCCGAAAACAGCCTTTATTCTTCCATTGAACTCACCATTCCATTTTTTTATGAATCTCTCTCCAATTTCAAGTTCCTTTTTGGCTCTGTTCTCATCTCCTCTGTCAGCCATTCCGTAGCAGAGCACCCCCCTCATTCCTATCTCTCCACAAGCCTTTGCAACCTCATCCATGTGGATGTAGAGGTCGGAGAAGCATGTGGTTCCGGTCTTGATCATCTCGATCATTCCGAGTAGGGAACCCCAGTACACATCATCTGCGGTTAGATGAGCTTCCAATCTCCATATCTTGCTTTTTAGCCAGTCCATCAGGGGCATATCTTCTGCGTAGCCTCTGAACAGAGCCATAGCTATGTGTGTATGGGCATTAAATAGCCCGGGAAGGATAAGAGAGTTCTTTCCATCAATCGTTATATCTCCTTTGATGCTCTCTTCCCCAACATAGCCTATCTTCGAGCGGGTTATTCCGATGTTCAATCTTTTGAAAGATCCGTTCACATAACAAAAACCGTTTTTAATTGCAATGTCGAACATCACCATTAGTCAAAGGAAGGGGTTTGATAAAAGTTTTGATTATCCAGATCATGGAGTGTGTTAGTATGTTGAAACAACAAAACCCCTCAATTATTTAAATACTGGTAAGCGAATTGATGAAAAGGGAGTGAGAAATTGAGAAAAGTTCCACCATCTCTAAGGCACAGAAAAAGATATATTGCCTTCAGACTTATTGGACTCAGTAACTCTACTCGAGATGATGAAACCGCAAAAGAGATTGCAAGGAAGTTAATGGAGAATATCCTCTCTCTGTTTGGAGAGATGGGTGGTATTCATTCGGGAGTATGGGTGGAACACTGGGAAGGAGAATGCGGAATAGTGAGGTGCTATCTGGCTTCCTTGGAAAAGGTAAAGATTGCGATCACTCTGATAGATGAAATAAAAGGGGTTAAAGTTTTACCCGTGATACTCGGAGTAAGTGGAACGATAAAAAGATGTAAAACAAAATATTTGGAGGTGTGTAAGGATGCAGATACCGCAAATGGGTTATGATCGGGCTATAACGGTTTTTAGCCCGGATGGAAGATTATTTCAAGTTGAGTATGCAAGAGAAGCTGTTAAAAGAGGTGCAACCGCTATAGGTGTAAAGACGAAAGAAGGAGTCATTATTCTGGCTGATAGGAGGGTTGCAAGTAAGCTTCTCGAGATAGATACGATTGAGAAGGTTTACAAGATTGATGAACACATATGTATAGCAACCTCTGGACTTGTTGCTGACGCAAGGGTGCTTGTTGACAGGGCAAGAATAGAGGCTCAAATCAGCAGGCTTACCTATGATGAACCGATAAGCGTTAAAGATCTGGCGAGAAAGATTTGTGACTTCAAACAACAGTACACACAGTATGGCGGGGTAAGACCTTTCGGGGTCTCACTGCTTATTGCGGGAGTTGATGATGAGCCTAAGCTGTATGAAACCGATCCAAGCGGAGCCTTACTCGAATATAAGGCTACCGCGATTGGAGCGGGAAGGAACACAGTGATGGATTACTTCGAGAAGGAGTACTCTGAAGACATGTCTCTTGAGGATGCGATTGTGAAGGGAATTGTTGCAATGGGAAAAGCTATCGAGAGCGAAGTGTCCGTGGATGGAATAGACATGGGAATGGTAAGGGTGGATGACAAGAAGTTCAGACAGCTTGAGGAGGATGAGCTGAAGGCATACCTTAAAAAGGCTAACGAAATAATAAAAACGGAGCTTGAAAAGCAGTAGTTAGCACAATTGTGGAGATAAAAGACGGTGTCGAGATGGTCTCCCTCGATAAGGCAGTAATTGCAAGGATAAAAAGACATGGAGAGAATTTTGAGGTACTTGTCGATCCGTATCTTGCGAGAAATCTAAAAGAGGGAATGGANGTCAATTTTGAAGACCTTATTGCGATCGATGAGGTCTATAAGGATGCTAAAAAGGGTGAAAGGGCTTCAACGGAAGATCTCCAAAAAAGCTTCGGCACGACCGATATTCAAGAAATAGTTAAGATTATAATCATGGAGGGAGAAGTCCAAATTACAGCTGAACAGAGAAAGGAAATGCTTGANCAAAAAAAGAAGCAGATAATCGACTTTATAGCCAGAAACACCGTTGACCCGAGAACCGGAACACCACATCCACCATCAAGGATTGAAAGAGCCATGGAGAGTGCGAGAGTTCATATAGATATATTCAAATCGGTTGAATCACAAGTTAAGGATATAATCAAGACAATCAAACCGATTCTTCCTATAAGGATAGAGGAGCTGGAAATAGCGATAAAAATACCACCTGAACACACGGGAAAGGCAATGAATGCAATTTACTCGTTTGGTAATGTTACTCAAGAGGAATGGCAAAAAGATGGAAGTTGGATATGCATAATAAGAATTCCAGCAGGTATGCAGGGAGACCTCCTCGACATGCTTGGTAAGGTTACCCAAGGGGAAGCTCAAANAAAAATTCTTAGGAGGATTCACGGATGATATCAAATTCGAGAAGAATAGTCCTACCTGGAGATCTGTTAAGCACAAATCCAAGAACCGCAGGTTATGGAACTTTTGTGGAGAATGGTAAAGTTTATGCCAAGATTCTTGGTTTAATGGACAAATCTGAAACCATGGTTAAAGTCATTCCGCTGAAAGGCAGGTACATCCCATCTCCCGGTGATGTAGTGATAGGTGTGATTAGGGAGGTTGTGTCAAACGGATGGAACGTGGACATCAACTCCCCCTATTCCGCGTTTCTATCTCTTACCGAGGTGGAGATCAAGGGTAGAAAACCCAATGACTCGTTGGATCTTGACGATTCCATTATCGCCAAGGTGATCGGTATCGATCCGAAGATGAAGGTTAGCCTTACAATGAAGGACAAGGTTTGCAGACCAATCAGATTCGGGAGAATAGTTGCGATAAATCCCACGAGGGTTCCGAGAGTAATCGGGAAAAAGGGAAGTATGATAAAATTGCTTAAAGGGGAGTTGGGAATCCAGATAATTGTCGGACAAAATGGACTCATATGGTTGAGTGGGGATAGGAAGAGAGTGGATATCGCTGAGGAGGCGATTTATATAATTGAGAGGGAAGCCCATACCGAAGGATTAACGGACAGAATTACGGAATTTATAAAAAGTAGAAAAGAGGGTAAGGAAAATGAGTGAATTTAAAAGTAGTGAGGAGATTAAGCTGATAGTTGATGGTAAAAGAATTGATGGAAGAGATTTCAACGAACTTAGGAAAATAAAAATTGAGGCTGGAGTTTTAAAAAGAGCAGATGGATCGTGCTATCTTGAAATGGGTAGAAACAGGGTTGTAGCTGCGGTATACGGACCAAGAGANGTACATCCTCGACATCTCCAAGATCCGAGTAATGCTGTGATAAGGTACAGGTACAACATGGCACCGTTCAGTGTTGAGGAAAGGAAAAGACCCGGTCCAGATAGAAGAAGTGTGGAGATCTCAAAAGTTAGCAGAGAAGCTTATGAGCCGGTTATAATGAAGGAACTGTTCCCGAGATCAGGGATTGATATATTCGTCGAGGTTTTGCAGGCGGATGCGGGAACGAGAACCGCATGCATTAATGCAGCAACCGTAGCGCTCGTTGATGCGGGCATACCGATGAAGGGGTTGATAACCTCCGTTGCGATTGCCAAGGTTGACGGCGTTCTTGTAGTTGACCCGGTTAAGGAAGAGGACAACTACGGAGAGGCGGATATACCCTTTGCTTTCCTTATACGGAACGGTAGAATTGAGTCGATTGCCTTACTGCAGATGGATGGGAGAGTCACAGTTGAAGAGCTTAAAAAAGCGACTAAAATGGCAAAAGAGGCAGTGTTGAAAATTTACGAACTACAGAGAGAAGCTATCATGAAGAAGTACAGAACGGAAGACATAGAGGAGTAGATATCATGGGTGAAGAAATTTTGATGGACATAAAGAAAGATTATGTCCTTTCCAGACTGAGGGAGAAGGAAAGGATAGATGGTAGGAAACTCGATGAGGTAAGACCTATAGAGATCGAGACGAATCTCATCTCAAAGGCTGAGGGTTCCGCGCTCGTAAAGCTCGGTGACACTCAGGTGATGGTTGGAATAAAGATTCAGCCCGGAGAACCGTTTCCGGATGTACCGGATAAGGGAATAATTATAACGAATGCTGAGCTGGTTCCCCTAGCTTCACCGACATTTGAAGCGGGCCCTCCAGATGAGACATCAATAGAGCTTGCAAGAATAGTTGATAGAGGTATACGAGAGAGTGAGGCTGTAGATCTGACAAAATTGTGCATCGAGGAAGGAGAAAAGGTTTGGATAATTTTTATTGATATCCATGCACTTGACGATGACGGCAATTTGATGGATGCCTCGGCATTAGCAGCGATTTCAGCCCTTCTTAACACAACGGTTCCTGCTGAGAGGTTCGAGCTTGGGGACGACTTTCCACTTCCGGTAAGAGACCTTCCAGTATCGGTAACATCCCTGATTGTAGATGATCTGTTTCTCGTTGACCCAACAAGGGATGAGATGAGTCTTGGAAACAGACTTTTAACCATCACAACCGACAAGGATGATAACATTGTCGCCATGCAGAAGAGCGGTAGTTATCTGCTCAAAGAGGAAAAGTTTTATGAACTCATTGATGTCAGTGTGCAGAAGGCGAGGGAAGTAAGACAGATACTCAAGGAAATTTAAGGAAATNTCATGATCATGGAGGGATAATTAATGCCNAGAACAAAAAAGGTAAAGCTTGCAGGAAGGTACGGGGCAAGATACGGTGTAAGAGTTAGAAAGAATGTCGTGAAGATAGAAACTGAACAGAGAAAGAAATATGTTTGCAAGAAGTGCGGAAAGAAGAATGTTAAGAGAGCGGGAACTGGAATATGGGAATGCAGAAGCTGTGGACATAAGTTCGCGGGAGGAACATACATCCCCGTCACACCCGCATCCAAGCTTATGGAAAAGCTTGCAAAAGCGGGTGAGGTTTGATGGTGTACATATGTTTGGTCTGCCAGTCCGAGGTTGATGTGGATTTCGACAAAAGTCTGATACAGTGTACGAAATGCGGTAACAGAATTTTGTTGAAGCCCAGACCTCCTGCAATCAAAAAGAGGGTGAAAGCGATTTAATTTTAAATCTATTTTTAGGTTTCGTTTTTCGTTCTCTCATTCTACGGTTTTTAGCACTTTATTTGCACTGTAGTATATTAGTATCATCGAAATTGTGTGAAGTACTATGCCCATTCCGCTAAATATGATGTTTACTAAAACGCCGATTATGTAGACGATTCCAGCAATCTCAAAATTCGAGTCAATCCTTTTGAGTCTTGCNGTCATTATCCCGAATAAGATTGCTCCAGCGAACATCAAAATTACTGCGATTACGATTAGTCCGACACTCAGGAAAATCGTTCCCATTATTGCTATTGATGCAGTTGCCGAAAGTGAAATTGATGCTAATATCAAGCTGAGTGCTACGAACACCAAACCCATGCCGACTATCTGCAAAACCATTCCGAGCCGACCGATACNGTATCTGCTGTCGTATTTCTTGAGATATCCCGTNGCTTGGAAAAACATGATGAAGCTTATCAGGCTTATTGTCGCTATCAACAGAAATAGCCCTGCGAACCGACTCATCATCTCTGTCGGAATCGAATTCGGATCCATGTTCTCCGGAAGAGAACTGAAGTTAGCGAATACATAGGTGAGTGTTAGGATTGTTATGATCGTTCCTATAATGTAGATCATAGAGCCTTTTTTGAGGTATCCTAAACCATCTATGAGATCTGCCACCTCACCCATAGTACTTGTGGATTTTTGATATTATTTATTTTTTATTTTTAGTAAATCTATTAAATCCGTTATCCAGCCAAGATGCTCGTCAACCCCGAATACAGGAAATAAATTCCGAAAATCAAAAAGATTCCGGCAGATACCATCGAAAGAATATTTTGTGACTTCTCCCANATCTCAACTGTTTTTGAGGATGTGTAGGATACGAAACCGAGCCACCCGAAATCGCAAAGTTCGTGGACTATTATGAAAATGATCAGTCCTACTAAACCGAAGGAAATCGCTCTGAGGGCTAAGGAAAATCCAACGGACATCCACCATATTAGGAAATACGGGTTTGCAAGGGACATTGCTGAGCCGGTTATGATCGCTCTTATCGATGTTCTTTTTCCGTTAAATTCTCTTTTTTTGCTGTTTATCTCCATAAAAGCCATATAAATTAGAAATGCACCTCCGATTATTCCAACAACGGACTTAAGAAATTCTCCCGTGAATAAAGCACCGAAAAAGAAGAGAGCAATTATAATCGGCACCTCCACGATTGCATGTCCGGTGGAGATAAGGAGTCCTGAGAATTTGTTGTACCTCCCTTCAGAAACTGCGGTTGCAAATAGAGGACCGGGTGCCATGACACCGCTGAGGGATATAAGGATGACAATCAAAATGAACTCCAAGACCTCCATAAAATCACCTTCTCTCTATTTTCTCTGTTCTTTCTACCACCAAGGATTCCATCATCCCTCTCTGTAAATATGCGATTATTGGAATTGAGATATAAGCACCAATGATCTTCTCATTTTCTTGAATAACCACTATAGACTTTTTCGAATCAAAGATGTAGAACCCGTGAACCTTGAACATTGAACCGTTCTCAACGAAACCTCTAAAGTACTCTCTCATCAACCACCCTTCTTTTTTCAATAGTCTAAGTTCTGCAAAGTCCATGAATTTCAGAACATCCTCGCTAACCTCATCTACGATAATCGTTAGCTTCACCCTCCTCCCAGCACTTTTAAAGTCCTCTTCTAATTCTGTGAGAAAACCTATATCGCTTGTGAGGATAATCACCTCCTTTTCAGCTGATTTTAGGCCTTCTCTAATTCTCTCCTTTATGTTCCACTCCTCTCGCATAACGAGGGCGGGAGAAAATTCTCTGCCTTTTGTAAGTTTGATTTTCTCAAGCTCTATCAGGCTCTCCTCTGCAGCGGTTATGTATCTAAGTTTAAGCCTTTTTATAACCTTTTGAGGGTCAAAGGGTATGTATTTTCTTGGTTCTCCTTCCTCATATTCTGCGAATCCTTTCCTTACCAATTTTTCGAGCACATCATATATTCTTGCTCTCGGAATTCCGCTATCTTCGTGCACCTCTCTTGCGGTAGCCTTTCCGAGCTTAACGAGTGAAACATAAGCTTTAGCCTCGTACTCGCTCATTCCAAGTATTTTAAGGTTCTCGATAATCATTGTTACTACTATGGTGGCAACAAATTTAAATATTTTATTCTTGAAGATATTTGGGGTGNGTAGATGAGGGTTAACGCGTTGTACTTGGCTATATTCACAATTCTTCTGATAATATCTCCTGTTTCCGCCACGAAGGTTGATTTCAATGTGGGTGTTGTTGGAGAGGGGGTATTTCATCCGGGAGATGAGGTGCCGATGACTGTGATGATCCAACCCGCGGTCGAGTACGAGGGTGTTGTAAATGAGAACACATCTGATATGATCCCGCTGTTTACGATGGCAAAAAATGTTCGGGTTGAGATGGACTCCGTTTATAATATTATGGAGGTCAGGAATGTTGGAGAGCAGGTGCTGGGAGATGTACCATCGGGAGTTGTTGCAAGAACGGTGTTCAATGTTAAAATTCTTGGTAGGGAAGGAAAACACTCCATTCCACTTAGAATAAAGTACACAAAGGTCGAGTACAATTATGCGACCGAAACCCTCTCCTATGTTGATGAGACGATTACAAAATACATTAAAATTGAGATAAAGAAAAAAGATTACGATTTCTCGGTGGTGGATGTTAAATCCAACCTTATTGTGGGGAGAGAAGGTATAGTCGAGGTAAAAATAAAAAATACTGGTTTGAAAGATATGGATTCTGNGGTGATAATCCTTAACGCAACTCCACCACTCACTCCAAGTCCTAAGGGTTTCTCGAACTACATTGGAACCTTCAAATCAGGTGAGATAAAAACAGCCAGATTCAAGGTTTACGTTCTCGAAGGTGCACTGGAGCAGATGTACTCCGCTAAGCTCGTGCTAAACTTCAAAACACCTTCAGGCTACCCATTAACATTGGTTGAGGTTTGTGGGGTACAAGTGAAGAAGGAAGACATATTCAATTTGACGGTTTTGGAGTCTCTTGTTACCTCCCCTAAGGCGGTGAGACAATCTTTTGCTACTACACAGCAATCTTTTGCTACCACACAGCGATCCACTCCATCTATTCCGGTTTCAAATCTACCACCCCAGTTGAAAATCATGTCATCCATACNGCCACCTCANTCAAATCAGATGATTCAGATTCTCNCGTCGAGGGGATACATCGTTGTTAGGATCGAGGCAAAGGAAAACATTACCTCTGCTGTAGCAAGTCTCTACTTCAACACACCGCAGATTCAAGCTGAAAACAGCCCTTATGTTGGGAATCTTTTCAAGGATGGGAGTAAGGATGTGATGTTCTACATAAGGAACTCAGCACCACCTGGGAGTTACTCTGGATACGTTATTCTGAGTTACAAGAATGAGCTCGGAGATGATGAGGTGAGTAAGAAGCTTACAATCACCTTGGATGTAGAATCAACTCCCGCACTGGAGATTGAGAAGGTAGTAACGAGAAATCTTGGTCCCGGAATGGTAGGAGAGATAGCAATCAAGCTTAAAAATGCTGTTGGAGCTAAGAAGGCAAATCTATATCTGATTGCTCAGGACTCCTCTCTCACTCCTGTGAGTTCATCAGCATACNTTGATGATTTCTCCAAAATGGCAAAATTTAGGTTAAGGGCATCAGACGAGGCGATTTCAGGCTTACACACAATGTATCTCTTGGAAAGATTTTCAACTGATAAGGCGGAGGATATTGTTAGTATAGCGGAACTTCCAGTTTTTATTGAATCTAAATCCGCACACTTTCAATTGATCTCCGTCGAGAGTGTAAATCTNTATCCGGACTCGTCTGGATATATTGTTGCAAAATTCAGGAATGCAGGCAGTATGGAGGTTTACAATACAGTGGTTGAACTTACAGTAAGCTCTCCTCTGAGTGTTTCTGGTGGATCCGTCATAGGAGGTATGATTGGTCAATCTCAGCCCGGAACGTATTTCATAGGAACTATGAAACCCGGAGATGAAGCAGTAGCAAAGTTCAGGGTGGATATAGATAAGGATGCTGGAGTGGGTAACTATCCGCTGTCTTTCAGAATAAGCTATTACGATGAGGAGGGGTACTCTTATTCCACGAACTCAATAGTTGCATCGGCGGAGGTTAAGGAAAAGCCCGCAATAACTCCCTTGCTTGCAGGAGCAATCTTACTNGCACTTGTTGCGCTGGTAGTGGCTGGAAGGATCGTAAGAAAGAAAAGGAAGGAGAGCAAAAGCAAAGACGGTAGGTAGCAAATTTTATTTTTTATTATTTTATTGTTTGATAGCTTTTAGGCTCTCAGGAGGAAACTAAACAAAAACTTGATAAAACTCTGTGAGGGTTATGGATTTGTGAGGAGTTTAATTTTCACGATCTCTCTAACTGCATTCATTGTAATGTTGGGGATGAGTATTATCTCCCCCCTCCTCCCAATCTTTGCGGAGGAACTCGGAGCGACAGGAATATGGATCGGAATAATATTTTCTGCATACTCTTTTTCGAGATTAATTTTTCTTCCTATCGCGGGGAGAGTAAGTGACATTTACGGAAGAAGAGTGATAGTTTTAACGGGTTTATTAGTATACTCTGTTGTAACGATGCTTTACGCAATTGCGAACTCTCCAGAGCTTTTGTCACTTATCAGACTACTGCATGGAGTGACATCTGCGATGATAATTCCGGTTACGATGGCTCTGGTAGCTGAAGTCTCTCCGGTGAGGAAGGAAGGGTACTTTATGGGCATGTTCAACAGAGCACTTTTTTTGGGAATGGCTTCTGGACCGTTTCTCGGAGGTATCATCGCGGAGTTGGTCGGTTTAAGGTTGACATTCCTCTTCATAGGATTAATCGGATTTTTTACACTNTTTCTCGTTTTTCTAACATTTCCCGAAACCGTCGGGAGGACTGATAAAAAGAGAACGACCAAGGTAAATCCGAGAGTATGGACAGCTTTTCTGTACAGGTTTCTGAATTCCATGGGTAGAGGTAGTATTTTAAGCTTTTTCCCAATATATCTCGGCTTAGCCGGCTTTTCTATATCGGTAATTGGTTTTTTGATATCCTTCAACCTTTTTATTTCGGCTTTAATTCAGCCGGTGGCGGGGAGATTATCCGATAGGATTGGGGTGAGCATTCCGGTAACGACATCTTCTCTAATCGGAGCGGGAGTACTTTTTATGATCCCACGGGTACATGATCTGTCTGCTCTGATTTTCTTAAGCTTCTTCCTCGGAGTTACGAGTGCGATGAGCATTCCTGCGGTTGGGTCAATAATTGCCGTTGAGGGAAAACACGGAGGGATGGGACAGCTAATGGGCACTTTATCCGCGTCAAAGAGTCTCGGAAGGATTATGGGTCCTTTGATTTCCGGCATAGTATTTGATGTCTACGGTGGAGGTTTTTCAGGGATAGTAATGGCTTTCACGATCGCATCCCTGATCGCTATCCTGTCCGCGGTGGTGTTCTTCGTTGGAATGTATGCATTCAAACACAATCTTACGGAAGACTTGGATGCAGGCGAGATTTCATAGCAGAATGTGTTTGGAGGTGTTGGGAGTTCTATACCAAATCAAGCCCCGCTCTTCTTGCAAGGGAGAGGGATCTGGAAATTTCATCCCTTGTCAATCTTCTCGAAATCTCAGGGTAGTCGTAGGCTTTGAAGGTGGGATAGTACTGAAACATCAGGTTAAATCTTGGGTTGTTTAACTCTTCGGAACACCATTGGATAATTTTCTCGGTACAGCAGTTTATGTGCTCTGGCATGACGAGGTGCCTTATCAAAAGTTCGCCGTTCTTTTCCGCCCTTCTGAAATTCCTTGTTACCACCTCCCAGTAGTTCTTTGCCTTGCTGTACTTCAGTGCGCAGTCATCACTCCCGTACTTGAAGTCTCCAAGCCAAACATCTACAACATCCTCTATTATGTTGGCAAGCTCTTGGGAATGGTACATGTTCGAGTTCCACACAACCGGGATGTTTGATTCAACATTTCTCAATATTCTCAGAATTGTGTGGGCGTGCTGGTCTGGATTTCCACCTACGAAGTTAACGTTTCTACTCCCCTGTCTGAACCTAAGATCAACCCTCTTCGCAAGTTCGAACTCGTTTGCTATGTAGTCGTCATCGTAAACGATGTCGAAATTCTGGCAGAAAACACATCTGAATGTGCACCTGTTGAAGAATATCGTGTGGGATGGGATTAGCTCCCCCTCCTCTCCCATGTGCAGGAAATCCGAGGAGTAATAGCTCTCAACTCCGCACTTGCAGAATCCTCTTTCGGAGTATCTATCAACTTCACATCTCCTCTCACAGAAAACACAGTTTTTCAACATTTTCTGTAGTATGTCTATCTTTAAGTCAAGAAAGCTTACCTTAATTTTCTTTTTTTGTTCTAAATCGCTGGGAGTTATAGTGTCCGATTCAAGAACCTCCTTGAACTCATCTTTTATATCGTTGTGAATCCTCAGTAGCTCATCCAGATCGTTATCGTGGTATTCTACCTCTATTCTCTTTGCGATCTGAAATTTAGCTGTTTTTTCCCCGTTGTTTATTTGGTGGTATCTCTCCAGCACCACACTCACTCATAGTCTTTTCTGGTAGAAAATAGTTACTGATATGGGGGCCGAGAGTAATCATCATCGAACCAACAGCTATGAACTTAACCCTTGAGCCNCAGCTCCTTGAATTTAAGCCAAGGTGTGATGGTGTTCTCAACCTGAATGTCTTCTTTGCCACCATAGATAAGTCTGTTTAGTAAATCATAGACATTTCCGTATATCATAGCTGATTTAATCGGTTTATCTGCATCTGAATAAATGATTCCGGAGCACTCAAGACTGAAATCTCCGTTCACGGGATTTGATGTGTGGGAACCCGTCAAGGAGTTTATGTAGAAGCATTCTCCGAACTCATNCTCTCTCTCTGAGGGCTCAATCAGCATGTTGGTTGGATGGATTGATGGATAGCTGTTCCTTTCGTATCTGACACCGTTTCCCGTTGGCTCTTCTTCGAATTCGGAGGAGCTCTTCCAGTCCCTTAGATAGTTGGTTAGCACCCCTTTTTCCACGAGGACAGTGTTTCTGGTTGCCAAACCCTCGTCATCGAACTCTGAACTCATGAACATTCTGTTTACACAGCCGTCGTCTCTGATTGTTACATCTCCAAAGATTCTCTCACCGATTTTATCTGCTAAGGGTGAGCGATTTTTCATCACATTCTCAAATGAGAAGGCAGGATACAGTGCGAAGTAGAGAAGCTGATGAACCGCTAAGGGGGAGAGAACAACATCATACACGCCGGACTCGATTTTTCCACCCTTTGATGATTGGATAGAGAAAAATGATGCGTTCTTCACTATTCTTTCTACACTGAGGTCTAAGTTTCTGGAGAATGCCATGTCATATGCCGAACCATCTTCATACACGCACTCCGCGAATGCAGAACAACTGGTTTGCAAGTCATTTAGTTCTGCTCCCGATGAATTCAGTATCTCTCTTTTTGTGATGGACAGCTCAATAAATCCGTCGGCTAAGTTCACACCACTCTCGTTCGCGATCTCTATCATACTTTCTCCCGCATCGATTAACCACTCTCCCTTCCCAAATATCTGATCTGCAGTTTCTTTAAAGTAAACTCCGTCAACTTTGCTCCTGCTACCTTCTGGAAAACCCTTCAAGCGATCCTCAGAAATCTTTGCGATTTTTATAGCCATTTCGCAGGCTTCGATAATGTTCCCTTCGTCGGTAGTAAATGAAAACCCTACTTTGCCATCGAGAATTGCTCTGAACGCAATCCCTTCTTCAATGTTTTCCGAAATATGTGATATTTCTCCTTTTTCAATCCTAACAGTTTTTTTGATCTCCAACTCGTGGAATATCTCCCACGACTCGGAATTGAAATCAAGATACCTCACCGCAGACTCCACATCAATCTTGAAATCAAATCCCTCACTATCCAATTCAACCCCCTCCGACAAATGCATTTACAACTGTTGGTGGTGCACCATCGGAAACTGGAACGAGCTGTCCGGACTTTCCACAAAATCCCGGTTCGAACTTTACACCTTTCCCAATTTTCATGTCTCTTAGAATCTCCAATGTGTGACCGCTTAGCGATACATCTCGTATCATCTGTCTTATCTCCCCGTTTAGAACCAAGTATCCGTATTGGGCGTTGAAGTGGAAGTACCCAGTGGCGGGGNTGGTCTCTCCACCTCTTGTTCCGATCAGATAAACTCCGTTTTTAACTTCCTCCAACAGCTCCTCGAATGTATAATCTCCCTCATCGATGTATGTATTGCTCATCCTGATTATCGGCTCCATAACTCCCTGACTCCTCGAGTTCCCTGCTCTTCCTCCGAATTTCTTTGCGGTGGATCGGGAGTGAAGGAACTCCTTGAACACACCATTCTCTATGATGTGTTTTCTTTCAGCCAAAAACCCTTCATCATCAAATGGGAAGTAACCAAATTCCTCTTTTAGTGGATCATCAAACACATTAAGTTCTTCTGAACCAACTCTGATACCGGTTTCCTTTAAAATGCTTGCTCCTTTGCTTAAGTGATCAGCCTCAACCGCATGACCGAATGCTTCGTGTATGAAGACACCCCCTAAGGCATGATCCATCAGCACATTCATTCTTCCGGAGGGTGGTGTGTGGGCGATTACGAGTTTTTCAAGAGTTTTGGGCAAACTATCTATCACATCAAAAATTTCTGAAGTCACCTCAAAGCCTCCGGGCTTGAAAAGCCTCTTCGATAGGAATTGAAGACTACCATTCTTGCCAACGATTTGAACCGCAATTCCAGTTCTCGGAACAACATACCTCAGTTCAGCCCCCTCCGAATTTGNGTAGTAAAGCTTCCGTATGTTTTCGATGTATGTTACTCTCGTGCTTACAACAACCCCTCCTTTGAGACTTCTCTCCACATCCCTGATGAGGTTTATTTTCTCATCTAAATCTACCGACTCAAGTTTCTTTTTTTGTTTGAAGTTGAATTCACCGCTGAAAGAAGTGGTATCTATCTCCTCATCCCCTTCACCCACTATGTTCGTTTCCGCCCTTTTGTATCCTTCCTTGTCATCAACAAGTCCACTGAAGAATCCCCATTTTTTATTTTTCAGCACTCGAAAGCTCTTTCCGTGGAAGTTCTCGTACTTTGGCTTTTCCATGCGACCGTTCTCTATTGTTAGAGTCAGAGATTTTGTTTTTATCTCTCGCATGTCGAAAAATTCCATGAAGAAAAGTGAGATCTTTGGAATAAAAAGTGAACGGTTTGGTGAGGGATAGCTTTTAATGGGTGGTTTCCGGTCAACCACCTTTTCTTGTGGGAAAAAGACCTCTATGCCGTTCTATGAACGACTCCGGTTCGTAAAATACGGTAACATGATACACATTCGCAACACCAAGCTCGTCACCTTTTTTGATCATCCCATCCTTCGACGGGAAGAATATGGCTCTGTCGATTCTTTTCTCTTCTTCCACTTTTCTTGGGGGATCTAAGCTGAAAACATCGATAACGAATCCGTATGGATGGTTTTTGCCAGTTAGCGGTTGAACAATAACACCGGAGGGGAGATCCATTTCTTGTATTCTGATTATCTCCGGTTGATTCGCCCTGAGTGACTTGGTCTCCTCGGATATTATGGGTTCAAGTCTCCCCATCGAGCTTCTCTTGAAGCTGAACGGTTTTATCTCTATCTCTTTTCTTTTTACTTTCCCTTCTTTCCAGTAAACAAGATTCCCTCTGACCTCTTTGGTTAGGTAGCTCATCAGGGATTTCGTTCTCTCTCCGAACGAGATGTGATATACATTAAGAATTCCGAGTATGTCGTCTCTCTCGATCACACCGTCGAAAATTGGGATGAACAAGGCTTTTGAAATCCTCCTCGACTCCTCGAGTTTCTTATGCTTCCCCTCGACTACTAGATCGAGTACACTTCCGAAGGCATTCCTCATTATGAAAAGTGGGACTGGTATTGTGTTTGCTGGGATCTCAATCGGTTTAATGTTGACCTCTACTATTCTGCCAGCTTCGATCTCCAGTTTTTCGTTGGAGATTATTGGATACCATTCTGCGGTGTGCCATCTTCTGTACCAGTTCTCATTGACGAGCACTCTTTCTCTTTTTACCTCGGCGTTCTTTCTGTACACGAGGCTAACATCCCATTGTCTTAGCTGGTTCTCAATCATTTTCAGTTCGGGAGGGGTTATACCCATGATAAATACCTTTATGACTCCAAGTAAATCCCCTTTTTTAATCTTGCCGTAGTTGGTTGGGAGAAAAGAAACCTCCATGTATTTTTTCCATTCTCTCATCTTGCTCTGCTTCTCACCGTGTATGTCGAGGACGATACCGTTTGCGTGTCTTGAAATGTTCAGTACTGAGGACAGAGTATACGGAGGAAGTGTTACTGGTTCTATCTTAATCCTCTTGATTCTCTCTTTTTCCACATCGGTATTTTCACTTGCTACAAGCAATTTCATGTAGGCGTAGTTTGTAAGCTTGTAAGCAAGGGGGAGAACTTCAAATACATCCTCATCCTTCAAAATACCTTTCTCCTCCATAACTCATCACTTTAATAATAATTTATCGTTGATAATTTAAAAGGATTGCTGAGAGAATAAATATATAGAATTTAGATTATGTTAGAAATAAATATTAAATGAAAATGTTTATGATTTTTTCCGGGTTTATATGGGGGTTAGGTTACAATAGCGTTGGATATCTCCCTCAGTTTTCCGATCAACCTCTCTTTCTTGTGCCCGCTTAGCAGACTATGTTCGAGAACTTCATCGATCCTTCCGACCGGGATAATCTCGATCTTCCCTTGATTTTTCGGATCTAGAAGAACATCGTCGAGGTTATCTTTCGGTATGATAACTCTCTTGATTCCCGCCTGAATCGCAGCCTCTATCTTCTGCGTAACACCACCAACAGGAAGAACCTCTCCTTTAACAGATAGTGAGCCAGTCATCGCAACACTTTGATCTACGGGAATGCCTTCTATAGCCGATATAACCGCTGTTGCTATGCTTATGCTCGCTGAGTCTCCTTCAACTCCCTCATATGTTCCAACAAACTGAATGTGCACATCCATTTCCGAGATGTCCTTGCCTATGTATTTCTTGATTATAGCGGATACGTTCATCACAGCCTCCCTTGCGATCTCCTGCAGTCTCCCGGTAGCGATAACTTTCCCTTCCTCTTTGCTGAGTGCTGGTGTAACCTCAGCCATTATGGGTAGTACAACCCCTGCACTCTCTCCTATAACCGCCAGTCCGTTTACCCTACCAATTTCCGCACCCTCAGTGATGAATAGTCTGTAATCCCTCCTCCTCTCTATGTATTTGTCTGCGAGCTGTTCCTCAATGGTCTTTGCGATTTTCTTAGCCTCCAGCACATGGTCTAACCTTACTATGTCTGAGCCCTGACTCTTCGCAATATCTCCTGCAGTTCTTACGAGCCCTCCGAGTTCTCTCAGCCTTAGTGTTAGGTGGTTTCTCCTCCCCGCTCTTCTCTTAGCTTCCCTTATTATTTCCGCAACAGCATATCTGTCGAAGTGCGGAATCTTACCGTCTTTTCTAACCTCCTGAGCTACGAATCTCACGAGCTTTCTTCTGTTCTCTTCGGTGTCCCTCATTGTGTCGTTCATGTATATTTCGTATCCATATCCCTCGATTCTGCTCCTCAAGGCAGGATGCATCCCCATCAGTGCATCAAGATTTCCGGCAGCTACGAGGATAAAGTCACACGGAACGGGTTCGGTTCTGACCATTGCACCACTGCTCCTTTCAGATTGCCCAGTTATTGGGAACTTCTTCTCCTGAAGTGCGGTGAGAATTTTCTGCTGAGATTCTATCGTTAATGTATTTATCTCGTCGATGTACAGGACTCCTTTGTGTGCTCTATGTATTGCACCTGCTTCAACTCTTTCGTGGGCGGGTGTCTCAAGTCCCCCACTCTGGAATGGGTCGTGTCTGACATCTCCGAACAGAGCTCCAGCATGAGCACCAGTAGCATCCTCGTAGGGGGCAGTGACCTTGTCTTCATTGTTCACGAGGAGTTTGGGTATGTTTTTTTCCTCTTTGGGGAATATGTACCGGGATATGAGGAATAGCATTGCAGCAGCGATTATCCCCCACAGGATCTCATTTCTCAGTGCGGAATAACCCACGATGAATATAACGAGCATGAACAGGAAGAAGTTTCTTGCTTGAGCCTTCTTCATTGCCTCCTGTTTATAGGCTTCTACTATCTCCTTTCCTTTTCCTGCTGGGACTATCCTTATCTTCGGCTGGTTTGGATCGTCTGGATTGGGGTATACGAGAATGTCCTCGAGTTCCTCTTTTGGTAGAAGCTCCGCCATTGCTTTTGCGAGCATAGACTTTCCGGTACCGGGAGAGCCTATGAGCATCACATGTCTTTTCTGTATTGCAGCTTTCTTTATCGCTTCAACTGCATCATCTTGACCTATCACTTGATCAACGAGTTTTTCTGGTACTTCAATCTCTTCTGTGGTCTCAAATTCCTGAAATCCCAGCAGTTCATCCACATCCGTCAATAGCTTTTCCTTCCCATCCATCTCAGTAAAATTTAGGAGGGGATAATTTAAATAGGTTGTGCATTCTGGATAATTGATGTCTTAATGACAAGGGTTTTAAATTAAAATTTTAAATTAAAATAGGTGATTTAAATTGAGTTGGTTTTTGGTTTTTAGCCACACTTTGTGTATCCGCACATTCTGCAGGTCATGCATCCTTCTCCGTATTCGAGAACATTTCCGCACTCCGGACAAACTCCTCCGATCTGTTTTGTGCCCGTTCTCTCTTCGAACTCGGTCAGAGGTTTGATACCTTCTAAGTCAACCCTCACTTTCTTATAGTCTCCTCTTAGGTACTTCTCGAGAACTTTTGCAACACCGTCTGCGCATGATGTTATTATTTCGTTCTCTTCAAATCCTATGGATGGACATCTTATTCCCTTAAGCTGTCTTATGAGTGCGTTCGGATTTACCCAGCTTCTGAGGGCTATAGAAATTAACCTTCCGATAGCCTCGGTTTGTGATGCTGCACAACCTCCACTCTTGCCAAGTTGGACGAATACCTCAGCAATTCCATGTTCATCCTCGTTTATCGTGACATAGAGGGAACCACATCCCGTTTTAGTCTCTATCGTTCTTCCTCTTGTAATTTTCGGTCTAGGACGTGGTTCGATGAGTGATACGGGTTTTTTGGTGTGTATCTTCTCAACATCCTTTTCCTCTCTCTTTTTCAAGCTTAGAACCTGTTCTTCCCTGCTTCCATCTCTGTATACGGTGATACCCTTACAACCGAGTTCGTAGGCAAGTAAGAAAGCCTTTCTAACATCATCTCTCGTTGCGGAGTTGGGTAGGTTGATTGTTTTGCTAACAGCGTTGTCGGTGTATTTCTGAAAAGCAGATTGCATTCTGACATGCCATTCTGGAGCGATCTGCAGTGCACACCTGAAAACTCTTTTATCCGGTTCGGGGATCTCATCAATTCCATTGAGCACACCGTTTTCTGCAATCTTAGCAATCAATTCCTCGGTGTAGAGTCCCGAATCAACAAGATACTTTTCAAAAACAGGGTTAATCTCGAAAAACTCCTCTCCATCGAGGATATTCNTCCTCTTGTATGCAAGAGCAAAAACCGGTTCAATGCCACTTGAACAACCCGCTATTATGCTAATCGTTCCAGTTGGAGCTATTGTTGTTGTGGTCGCGTTCCTAATCTTTACTCCTTTCTTCTCCCAAGTACTACTCTCCCAGTTTGGAAATACCCCTCTCTCCTCAGCCAACTCTTGAGAGGCTATATGACTCTCCTCCTGAATGAATTTCATGACCTTCTCTGCAAGCTGTAAGGCTCGTTTACTGTCATAGGGAATTCTTAGCTTGAACAACAAATCCGCCCAACCCATGACTCCAAGTCCAATTTTCCTGTTTGCTTTAGTCATTTCTTCTATTTCGGGTATAGGATAATCGTTGACATCAACGACATCGTCCAGAAATCTTACTGCTATTTTAACGACTTCTCTCAACTCATCCCATTCTATGTCTCCATCTCTAACGAATTTTGAGAGGTTTACACTTCCGAGGTTACACGATTCGTATGGTAGAAGTGGTTGCTCACCGCAGGGATTTGTAGCCTCTATCATTCCAACATGGGGTGTGGGATTGTACCTGTTGATCGTATCTATGAATACAAGCCCCGGCTCTCCGTTTCTCCAAGCCCCATCAACAATCATGTCGAAAATTCTTCTTGCGGAAATCCTCCTCACAACCTCTCCCGTTCTCGGATTGATTAGGTCGTATTCCTCATCATTTTTAACGGCATTCATGAATTCATCCGTAACCGCAACACTGATGTTGAAATTTCTTAAAACGCCTTCCTCCTCCTTTGCTGTTATGAACATCTCGATGTCCGGGTGGTGGACATTTAAAATGCCCATGTTCGCCCCCCTTCTCCTACCCCCTTGTTTTATCTGCTCCGTAGCTGAGTCGAAAATTTTCATGAAACTTACGGGACCACTTGCAACACCCATTGTGGATTTTACTATGTCTCCTGATGGTCTAAGCCTTGAAAAGCTGAACCCGGTACCACCACCGGATTTTTGCACCTTCGCCATATCCGTTAGAGCCTTGAAAATTCCCTCGATAGAATCTTCGATGGGTATGACGAAACACGCTGAAAGCTGATGTAAGCTTGTTCCAGCATTCATGAGGGTTGGGGAGTTGGGCATGAATTTCTGGCTGTGAATTATTTCGAAAAACTTTTTAGTCCAAAACTTCGCATCATTTCCGTAATTCTCCTCTGCTCTTGCTATAGCCTTTGCTACCCTCCAACACATTTCTTCTGGGGTTTCAATAACATTCCCTTCCTCGTCTTTCATAAGATACCTTTTTTTGAGCACAACTTCTGCGGTTCGAGATAGCTCCATAATATACCTCCCGAATAGAATGTATATACTTCTTAATTTTTAAGTTTTCACAGGAAATCGAGCTTAAGATTCGAGATATATAATCAAATTTCGAGAATAATTAGATTCACGATCGGATAGTGGATGTTCAATTGTTTAAACCATCTTCAAAATTGAGAGGTATATTTGGTGGCAAATTTGAACTCTATTTAAATCATTGAATGTTGGGTGAGAATAGGCAAGTTTAAATCCCTATTCTGCATAGAGAAGCTCATGATTTTGAGCATTATTGCAACGGAGAGGAAGAGAGGGAATAGCGTTCTTGCATCAAAGTACATCGCGAAAAAGTTGGGAGAGGAATTGGAAATAATAAATCTCGCAAAAAAGGAAATAAAACCATGTAAGGCGTGTTATCAATGTTTGTATGGAAAAGATTGCAAGATTGAAGATGATGTCGAGAAAATCCTCCAGAAAATTGGTGTTGCGGATAGAGTTATAATAGTGTCTCCCGTCTACTGGCTTTCCGCAGTGGGTAAACTGAAGGCATTTCTGGATAGATGTTTCATGGCTATACGATATTATGAGATGTTCAAAGGCAAGAGGTGCATCGTTCTAACCCCTCACGGATTTGACGATCTCGTGGGGTGGGCATCAGCGACGCACTTGGTTCTTGCAAGGATACTCGGGCTTGATGTACTTGCGAACATCGAATTAAGATCCGCCCTTCCCGGAGAGGTTTTTACGGATGGTGAGACAATTAAAAAGCTCGATATGGCAGTTAATATCCTGAAAAAAGGTGAGAGGGTGGTTATGGATAGTCAATGTCCCGTCTGCATGTCTGCAATCTTTAGGGTGAGGAATGGAAAACTTGAGTGTCCCATTTGTGGCACATTGCTGACCCAGAATTTAGAAGTGATTGAAAAAGGTGAGAGGTTTTCTCAGAAGTGGGTTGTGGAACATTTTAGTGTCGAGCTGATAGAATTAAAGGAAAGGTATAGGGAAATAAAGGAAGAACTCAAAAAAGCTGTTGATGAGTTAGGGGTTTAACATCGTACTTTTACCGCCCCTTAGGAATGGAGTTGGGCATCGGATACTGTTCACCTTTTTTAAGCTTGTTGAATTGTTCAAAGTCCCCATCGTAGGAGGTGGATGTTGCCTATGTTCACATTGTTGAGGTGTTTTTTGGCAGATTCGTAGCACTCTTTAACCTGTTTTACAGGTGTTACAGGCAGATCGCTGAGTCTGTAGTCTGGATGAAATACAAGCAGGCTGTACGGGACGTTTCTGTCAAATTCCGCGATGAATTTCGCAATCATCTCAACCTCATCGGATGTGATGTAGTACGGTACAAGAAGGGTTGTAGCGGACACCACCTCTGGATAATTTTCGCAAGCTATCCCAAAGTTTTCAAGGGTGTATCTGTTGGTTCTACCTGTTAGAATTTTATGCAAGTTATCGTTCCAAGCTTTTAAATCGAACTTAACGGTTCCTCCGGATTCATAGCTTAGTTTTGTAGCCTTCAGGACGTATTTTTTCCTCCCCGCACCGTTCCACTCCCAGCATATCATAATGTCTCTCTTGTCCAGGACTCTCTCACTGAACCTCAATGCGAATGGTAGCTGAGGCTCTGGAGATCCACCGAAATGGCATATACACTTTATTCTATCCTTCATTGNGGATTCAACCATTTCATCAACCATGAAAACCCTTCCTTTGTCCACAAACTTATGGCTCCAGTTTTGGCAGAAAAGACAGTCAAAGTTACACCCGTAGTAAAAAACAGCTAAATTTGTACCTTTCATACTGCTTCCTTTACAAAACCATGCATTACAGCAGTTTGTGGGTAGAGGATCTTCGTAGAATGTCAGAATTCCCCTTTTAGGGGTGGAAATAGAAAATATTTTTCCGTCCTTAATCCCTCTCAGTCCACAAAGCCCCCTGTAATCCAAGGCACAGAAATTGGTACACAGACAGCATTTTCTCTTTCCCTCTCCGCCAACATCATGCACTCTCAGGTAGAACTCATCATCCTTTTTTGCACATTCCGGACAAATTGGGAGATTTTTTGAATAAGTCTTTCCTCCACAAATCTCNCACATCATATCCAGAGAATCCTTTCATACGAGAACAGAATCCATGTCGAGTATGTAGAATGTTGATGTGCAGATCGCAACAACCTCGCTGTTCTGCTTGGCTTCCGCAGTGGCGACAGCGATTTTCGTTCCTATGTTCACGATTTTACCTTCTGCAACAATCTTACCACCCTTTACAGGCTTGATGTAGTTTACCTTGATTTCTGCGGTAACCGCAACCTTTCCATCCTCGATAAGTTTTTTGTTAACNATTAAGCCCGAAGCTGAATCGAGAATGCTGGCGAGAACTCCTCCGTGTGCGGTTCCGAATGCCTGTTTGTGGGCGTCTGTAACCTCCAATTCAACTATCACGCCGTCGCTCAGTTTTGGTTTCATACCAATAAGCTTGTACCACCCCGAGTTGGACACCTTCTCTTCGAATTGCTTTATCAGCTCCTCTTTTTGTATCTCGCGGGTATTGTCTGTACCACTGTCTCTTACGGTGCTTCCATCTTTTTCAATCCATCTTATGGTCTTCTTGTCATTCGTATCTGTGCCTTTCATATCTATATCTCCCCTTGATGCTTAGGTTTTTCCAAGGTTTTTCTCATGGTTTTCCCAGATTCCCTCGTAGATTACGACATAAGGCTTAATATATTTTTGCGAGTTGGTATGAGCGGGTTCTGTTGGGATGTGTTACGGTTTGATACATCGAGGTATATGTCGGGACGACGATCTATGCGGGATGGGAAGCGAGTTCGATTATAGGTTTTGAAAGCTCAGTACCTGTAAAGCCTCATGGTAGCGGATGTGGCTGTTGGCAGTGAAACATAGATCGCTTTCAT
>MTMT01000108.1 GCA_002010195.1 Archaeoglobus sp. JdFR-32 | reverse complement strand
AAAAAAAAACAAGAATCGAGAACAAACCCTTTCAGGGATCAAGATGTACCTGCTGAGAGTAAAAGGAGTTGTTCAGGGAGTTGGATTCAGACCGTTTATTTACAGATTAGCCACCTCAATGGGATTAAAAGGATATGTTAAGAACACTGGAGACGGAATGGTTGAGATTCTTATCGACAGAGACGTTGAGGAATTTATCCACAGAATGAAGAAAGAGAAACCACCCATATCCCAAATACATGAGATTAGTGTGAGAAAAATAGACGGAAAAAAAATAAAGACCAATTTCAGACCTGACAGCTTCCACATCGAAAAGAGCGGGGGGCAAAGTGGGGAGCTATCCTTACCACCACCGGATGTGGCAATTTGTGATAGATGTCTCGAAGAGATTTTCGATGAGAACGATAGAAGATACAGATACTCCTTCACATCATGTACCGATTGCGGGGCAAGATTCTCCGTTGCGGTTAGGCTACCCTATGACAGAGAGAACACAACTTTTTCCGAGTTTCCCCTTTGTAAGGATTGTACGAAAGAGTACGAAAACATAAGTGATAGGAGATATTATGCACAATCAATTGCCTGTCCGATGTGCGGTCCAGAATACACTTTACTAAGCTCAAAGAAGGAGGTAGTTGGAAAAGGCTATCCCGCAATACAAAAAACCGCACATCTCCTTGATAGTGGAAAGTACATCGCGATAAAGGGTATCGGGGGATACCACATAGCATGCATAACGGAGGACGATGTTGTTAAAGGGTTAAGAGAACTTTTGAGGAGGGTACAACAACCCTTTGCGATAATGGTGAGGAACGAGGATGTGTTGAAAGAGATAGCACATGTCTCAGAAGAAGAGATGAAAGAGATGAGAAGTTATGTTAAGCCCATAACCATACTCAGGAAAAAGAACGAGTTTTTTGAGGTTTCCCCCCACCTTAACACACTCGGCATAATGCTTCCGTATACACCACTTCACCACCTCCTTTTCGAGAACCTTAGATCCGACTTTCTCGTGATGACCTCCGCAAATCTTCCCGGAGAACCGATGTTCATAGATGACGGAGTTTTTGAACTCCCTGTTGACTTCGTACTAAAACATAATCTGAGGCTCTACAACAGAGTTGATGATTCTGTTGTCAAATTCATAAACGGGAGAAAAATGATAATCAGAAGATCCAGAGGGTATGTACCCATCTCATTTAAGCTCGATTCCCCATTAACCTCTATATCTGTAGGAGCGGAACTATACAACTCAGTATGTTTCCTTAAAGATAAGCAGGTGATTCAGAGCCAGTACATAGGCAACACATCGAATTTCAGAACATTTAACGAATTTTTCAAGAAGGCTATCGACTTCTTCTCATCCTTCCTTAAAATGGAGAGGGTGGATGTGATATTCTGTGATCTGCACCCGCAATACAACACCACAATATTTGCAGAAAAGCTATCAAGAAGTATCAAGGCGAGGTTGATCAGGGTTCAACACCACTTCGCACATGGTTTCTCCGTTATGGCCGAGAGAGAACTCAACCGAGCAATTGCAATATCCGTTGATGGTGTAGGCTACGGGTTCGATGGGAAAGTGTGGGGAGGNGAGGTCCTCCTTATAGATCTTGAGGACATGAACTTCAAAAGGTTGGGAAGACTGGAAGAGTTTAAATTGCTTGGTGGCGATCTTGCTGGAAAATATCCGTTAAGGGTTCTTTTCTCGCTCATATACGAGCATACGGGTGANTACGAAATGCTCAAAGGATATGAAAAATACTTACGAAAAGGAGAGAGCTTTGAAGTATTTGAAATGCAATTCAACAAAGATATTTCAACAATAAGATCCACTTCTACCGGAAGAATGATGGATGCAATATCCTCCATGCTCGAAATTTGTATGGAGAGAACATATGAGGGTGAACCAGCCATGAAGCTCGAAGCCGTTGCAGAATTCGTAGATGGACATGTATCTGAACCTGAAATCGAAAAAGTCCGAGAACCATCAATATTCCCACCATATGTTGAAGAGGGATTCGGAACGAAAAAAGGAGAAGTTGAAGTTGTAAAAACCAAAAAGTTAGTTTCGGAGTTGCTTGAAAGGTACATAGCAGGTGAGAACAAAAAAACTATTGCGGGAGAGTTCATAACATACATTGCAAAAGGTCTTTCAAGCATTGCTGGAAAATATGCGGATAGATACAACGTCCCCGTGGTTTTAAGCGGTGGAGTTGCGTACAACACAATATTCACGACCGTCATAGAGAGAGAACTACTAAAAAGAAATTTGAAGCTGTATACTAACGAAATCACTGCTTCAGGTGATAACGGCATCAGCTTCGGTCAGATATACCTCTCCAAGTTTTTGGAGTAGAAAATTTGATAACTCTGATAATCAAGATCGCGTGGTGAGATGAAAAAGGGGTGATCGAACTGAGAGTTAGAAAAGAGGATGGTGCGGGCGGAAAATACATGATGGAGTTCATAAGAGACCATATTCTATCGAGATTTAACTCCAAGATCAGAGAGATCTCCCTTGGGGACCTTGAAGATTCAACGGACTTCGACGATGAGTATATCCTGACAACCGATTCGTATGTCGTTCATCCTCCGATCTTTCCCGGCGGTAGCATAGGGAGTCTCGCCATATGCGGAACTGCAAACGATATAGCTGTAAAAGGTGGAAAACCATCTTTCCTCACCCTATCTTTGGTCATTCAGGAAGGGTTCGAGATAGAAGTGCTCGAAACCATCTTGAAAGATATAGAAAGATGGTTGAGAGAGATTTCCGCGGAGATAATAACCGGAGACACGAAGGTCGTGGAATCAAATATCGACATTATAGCAAACACATCGGGCATCGGAACGAGAAATAAATATCTCCAGAAAAACCTTGAGATACTCAGAGAGTATAGAGAGTACCCATACAACTGGATCAGAGACAGGGGAATTCAAGAGGGTGATCTAATACTCATAAACGGCCCAATTGCAGAGCATGGAACCGCAATAATGTCTGCACGAGAGGGTTTGGAATTTCAAATAGATGTGAAATCGGATGTCTATCCCGTCTGGCTCTTCCTCAAGCATGCCCTCGAAAAGGGTGGCATAAGTGCGATGAAAGACCCAACGAGAGGTGGGTTATCCGCATGCCTTAATGAGATGGCTGAGAAAAGTGAGGTAGGGATAATAATCGAGGAGGANAGGGTGCCTTTGAGAGAAGATGTAAAAAGTTTCTGCGATGTACTCGGGCTAGATCCATTCACGATGGCAAATGAAGGAAAGGTCGTGATGGCGGTTCATCCAGAAACCGCGGATGATGTGTTAAAATCNATGAGAAAGTCAGGACAAAAAAATGCTGAGGTAATCGGATACGCCACTTCAGATTTCAAAGAAGTCGTGCTTGAAACATCTATTGGAACGAGAAGGGTTATTCCTCCTCCGACCGCTGACCCAATTCCGAGAGTTTGTTAATTTTTAATAATTTATTATTAAAGATTTCCTCCATTATCATTATTATATATTTTCTTAGAATTTATCATCTACAAAAATTTGTCCAACCGGGAAATTTATAATTGATTAAATTTGAATTGGTAAATATTTGATAAAATAATCATAAATATGCTAAAAATTATTGACTAAAGTTATAAAGCCCATTAAGATAACAAAACTGAAAAAATCAGTATTTTTTAGCTGACAAACGAATTAACATTGAATAATTTTCATCCAGCATTAAATCAGAGGGAAAAATTTTTAAATGAGATAAATTAATGGGATGATGAATAAGAAAATTTTGAAAAGGAAAGGGGGTTGATTAATGGAGTTTAAGCCCAAGTTGACGAGAAGGAATTTTATGAAATTAGCGGCAGCAATGGGTGCAACAGCTTTTCTGACAACTTACAAATCCGATATCGTTAAAGCAGTCAACGAGGCAAAAGATTACTGGCACATAAACTGGATTAACGCAGCTGCATGCACAGGGTGCACGGTATCCTTTGCCCAAGCAAGTGAACCGGACTTGGTGCAGATTTTGACGGAAATAACCGTTGGTAACTCCGGATTGCCCATTGCACTACCNGACTACATGGAAACAGTACATCCCGCATCAGGAAGTCTTGCTGAGAGTCTAAAAGAAAGGTGGAAGAACGGAACTCCTGGAAAGAGAGTTTTGATTGTTGAGGGTGCGATGCAGGCTGAAGGGTTCTGTACGGTTGCAGGAAAGGATATGAGAGAGCACGTGAAGGAGGCTGCGGAGGTTGCGGATGCAATTATTGCGGTAGGTCAATGCGCCACATATGGTGGTATTCCCGCAGCAAAGCCCCAGAACGGTCAGCCAAACCCAACTGGGGCAATGGGTCTTAGTGATTTTCTCAAAGAGGTTGGTATCGATAAGACTGTGATTAACATACCNCTATGTCCCGTCCATCCTGACCATCTCGTCTTAACCATTGCAGCGGTCATGATTGGTGCAACTCCCGAACTCGATGATTATGGCAGACCTAAGGCTTTCTTTGGCAGAAACATGCATGACGAAATCTGNCCATACAGACCGTATTATGACAGAGGTGTATTCACAAGGAAGCCGGGAGAAGAGGGATGCAGATATGTTATGGGTTGCAAAGGTCCAATTACATGGACTGACTGTGCAATAAGGAAGTGGAACGATCATGTGAGCTACTGTGTACAAACAAACATGTGTATTGGCTGTTCTGAACCCGGATGGCCAGATAAGTTCTCTCCATTCTACAAGCCAGTTGCATCACTGCCTGCTGTACTTGGAGTTGACTTCGGCACACTTGGACAGGGTCTCCTCGGAGCTGCAGCTGCTGGAATAGTGATACATGGTGTTAAAAGAGCTCTAACCTCAGGAAAGAAGGAGGAGAAAAAGGAGGAGTGATATAGATGGCAAAAGTCGTGATGGACCCAGTAACAAGAATTGAAGGTCACCTCGGAGTGACGATGGAAACGAAGGATGTTACAACTTCTACCGGCACATGGACTGTTGTTGACAAAGCATACAGCCACACAAACCTGTTTAGAGGATGGGAAATCATACTGAGGGGGAGAGACCCAAGAGATGCTTTCTTCCTAACCCAGAGAATCTGTGGTGTATGTCCCGCCCCCCATGGTGAGACCGCTATCCAAGCCTTGGATCACGCCTACGGAGCGGTTCCTCCTCCAACAGCAATACTCATAAGGAACATTTTGCACGGAGCTTATTATGTCTACGACCACATGATACACACCTATCTGTTGATCGGTCCAGAACTCGGTGTTCTCGCCAAATNCCCGCCGATGGTTCCACCAGCTCTCGGCAAAGATGGTATAAGAGCGCTTGGACTTGGTTCAAGCTATGCTGCATGCATAGAAATGCAGAGAAAAGCAAACAAAGTTGTAGCTCTGTGGGGTGGAAAGTTCCCGCATCATACATCCGAGTACCCCACGGGAGTTACAGTAAAGCCAACCCTCGACAGAATCGCAAACACTCTCAGCAACATGACCGAACTCTGGGATTTCGCGGTAAATGTGATGGTGCCAGACCTGATGGCTATCGTCAGCAAGAACGACCACATCGCGGAAACGGTTAGCAGCCTGCTCGACATCGACTTCAACGGACTGCAAGACCTCGGTCCAACATACGGTAATTTCCTCTCCTACGGACTGTTCCCAGACTACAACGACTACGATAAGTGGGTTGCGGTGCAGGATGGTGAGGAGGGCTACAGAGATAACGCCCTGATAAAGGCTGGTGCATGGGATGGCGACTTTAAGAAGTTTACCCATACGAAGATTAAGGAGTATGTCAAATACTCAAGATACGACGACAGCATAACCGGCAGACATCCATCACAGGGCGATGTGATTGTTGTGAAAGATAAACCCGGAGCGTACGCGTGGATGAAGGCTCCGAGGTACGAAGACAAGGTGTACGAGGTTGGACCCTTAGCAAGAATGATCAACACATACGGTCTNAACTGGAAGATCGATGTTACAAACCCCGTAACAGGAGAGAGCTTTACATTCAAGTGGAAGGTTCTCAATCCGAAGGGTTCCGTTATTGACAGAGTTGCTGCAAGAGTTGCACAGACAGTCCTCTTTGCAACGAAGACGATGGAGTGGGCGATTGAGTTGAAGCAGTTCCTCAACGGAGATATTGTTAGTACAAAGATCCCGGACTACAGATATGTGCCCGACAACGCAGAGGGGATCGGTCTGTGGGATGCACCGAGAGGTGCTCTACTGCACTACACAAAGATAAGAGGAAAGAAGATCGAGAATTATCAGTGCATCGTCCCGAGTACATGGAACCTCGGTCCAAGAGATGATATGGACCAGCCGGGTCCAGTTGAAAAGGCATTGGAGGGAGCATGGCTTCCAGAACTAGATGTCCCGACCATTGCAAATGCATTGTATCCTGACAAGGATATTGATGCATCCGCTTTCGGACTCGGGATGGTTTCATGGGGTGATGCTCTCGCGGTAGCATTGAAGCCACTCGGACTTGCCCCACTGAACATGGAGAAGAGCGACAATGGAAAGACCTACAACACATCCCTTGCAATAACCGTTGTGAGAAGCTTCGATCCATGTATTGCCTGCGGTGTCCACTTCATCATCAAATAAGGGTGAGCCTATGAAGAAAATGGAAGTAGAGAGACACTCAGTTTTTACAAGGGTCGTTCACTGGAGCATAGCAATAACCGGAATAATCCTCGGACTGACAGGGTTGGAGATTGGTGGACACTACGGGGTTAGATTTCTCGGAGACAATGTAACCTCAACCCATGTTTATGTAGGAATCGTTTTCGGAGTGCTATGGGTTCTTTTCACATACTACATGCTCACAAAGGAGTGGAAGTGGGTAGGACTGCACAGAGTCGCATATAGCCTGAGATTCCTGTGGGCGGAGACAAAAGCATGGTTCGGTGGGCCCCATATTGAAGACCCAAGAGCCTACGATCCCAAAAAGGGAGACTATGTCGAGAAGATAATGCCCACCCAAGTGATGGTGTGGTGGGGGTACTGGATTCTCGCAGTGATTATCGGATTCACCGGATTGGCGATGTACTTCAAAGACTTCTTCGCATGGGTATTTGATATAGGCTCAGCAATTGGACCGATATTCGGTGCAGAGAGTGGCTACGCATTCGTTAGGGGAGTGCATCTGCTCTTCATGTATCTATTCGCCGTCGTACTGATAATGCACATGTACGCTGTGCTGATCTTCGGAGTTCTTAAATCAATGATTACTGGGAAGAGAGAGGAGAAAGTAGCCGAGTAGCCCAAAAATTTTTATCTTCTTTTTTTAGCCTGATTTTATGGGAAAAGANGGCAGAATTGTAGTCATAGGTATTGGTAACATCCTTCTAAGAGATGAAGGNGTTGGAGTTAGGGTTGTTGAGAGGCTAAAGGAATTTGATCTTCCTGAGAATGTTGAGATCTACGATGGAGCTACCCTTGGACTATCTCTGCTGAACATTTTGAGTGATTGCAAAAAGGCGATAATCGTTGATGCGGTGCTTGCGGGTGGAAAACCGGGAGAGGTTTACAAATTTGACCTCAGAGAGGTTTTAGACAAAAACCTGAACACGGGTATTCTATCAATGCACGATATCGACTTTATCACCGCCTTCAAGATGGGTAGGGAGTTTCTCAACCTTCCTGAAAAAATTATAGTGGTGGGTATTGAACCATCCACATTTGAAGAGGGGCTTGAACTGAGCAAAGAAGTAGAGGCGGGAATACCAAAAGCAATCGAAAAAATAATGGAAGAGCTAAGGTTAGAGTGAGCCATGGATTGTACAAGGGAGATCAAAGGTTAAAATGTATAAAAGTCCAAAGGTTAAAATGTATAAAATATGAAGAATTCTGAAGGNGAAGATGTAAAGAAAAAAAGTTTTAGAAAACCGTNCCTTGTAATCTCAACCTATCTCCTTCAACGAGATTGCTGAAACCGGACAGTTTTCAGCACAAACACCGCACATAGTGCACATCTCCGTGGAGATTACCTCCCCTCTCCCATCTACTATTTGGAATGTTCTTCCCTCCTTTATCAGTGAGCAAATAGAGCTACAAAGACCGCATCCAAAGCATGACTCGTCAATTACTATCTCCTTTGTTACCCTCTCTCCTCTAAGCTTTCTTCTGTCCCTCACATCCAACGGTATAGGTAGCTCATTCAACACATCAATCATATCTCTTTCAATTTCTATCGCATTTGCGGGACAGAATACCTCACACGCTCCACAAAAATTACATCTGCTATTGAAAACAACCTCCTTTTCGGGGAGATACCTATACTCCACCGCAAGATTCGGACATACTTCCCTGCATATCTGGCAGTCCACACCAAAGCATTTATCCAAATCCACTTTATGCACACCTTTCAGTATCTTGACTACACTTATCGCGTTTTCAGGACAAACTTCCGCACATATACCGCACTGAGAACACATACTCTCTTCTACAACAACCTCCCCTCGGACAAAATCCTTCCGGGAGGTTCGTATTCTGCACGAGTTGCACTCCACCTCCAATGCATCCTTCGGGCATATCTTCGAACAAATCTCGCAATAAACGCACTTACTCTCATCTATCTCCGGTCTTCCTCCAACTTTTATAGCCTTTGTTGGACAGTAAACAACACACAACCTGCATTCAATACATCTCTCCACGAAAATATTGATNGTTCCACCTCTTAATTTCCTTAAATCGATTTCTCGTTTTACCTTAATGGCNTTATTGGGACATGCGGACATGCACAAACCACACAGAGTGCAATTATCATCAACTACAACCTTGCTAAGATTGTTAAGCTCAAACTCTTCTCGAATTATCTCAGAAAAAGCATTATCATCTATACTCAAAGCTCCGTAAAAGCAGAAAACTGAACATAACCCACACTCAGAACAATCCCNATTTTCCACCAAAATGAAGCTTTTTCCGTCCCTCAAGATGTTTATTGCATTGTTTGGACAGACTCTTTCGCACAAACCGCACCCCTTACACAACTCAGGATTAAAAGCCTGCTTCATGCGAACACCTCACCTTCTTGAACAATTGAGCAACTTATAAATCTTTTCGTAGAAGTTAAGAAAAAATGCGAATGAATTATTAAAATTTCATAAGTAATAATAAATATAAGTTATAAAAAATTAATTCAAAGGCTATATTAAAAAGACAAAAATTATTAGAGCTACGAGAGGCTACTTAGACAGCTGTTGTACAACCTTCTCGTAAACACTTAAGAGTTCATCGATGTACTCCACATTGATAAAATAATATTTCTCCGGTGGTTTTTCTTCGTAATTAAGGATGCCAAGATCGTACAACAGCTTCAGATGTTTTGATGCAGATGACTCGCTGATCTCCAATTCCTTGGCAATTTCGTGAACTGATGCCCTTTTCCTTTTGCAGAGAATTTTCAAAATTTTTCTCCTAACTCTCGGTCTTATAGCTCTCGCTAAGTCCTCATCAGGCACATTCAAATAATGGGTCTTAAAATTATTTAAACCTTTCAGAGAGTAAATTATTTATCCGATTAAACAAAACATCTACCATGGATGTGATAGTCTATCTCGCACTACTGCTGTTTGCACTCTCATGGATAGCCTTATTGGCAAGCTAAGTAAGAAGCANGTTCGGATTACTAAATTCAATCAAATTTATTTTTTATTGATAATTATTGGTTAGTGTTGCTCACAATCCACATCCACCTGACACACATCCTTTTGACATTTTTGGCATCACCACACTACACCACATTAAAATGTCTGGTGTTCCCCGGAATCTAACACCGCATTTCATAGCATTGCAAGTGCAGTCTCCTGCAGTTGACCCTTCCGGGGGCTGTTCCATGCATGGGTTGTCCCGAAATCATCGTAAGCACTTGCTCACTCATCCGGGGACCTAAATGCATGGATTCTTGTACCCCCACACATGCAGAAAGCATCATCGAGTGCCTTGCATATCAGCACACTCAGCCTCCTCCCCGGTGGGGGATGTAAACATATTAGACGCCTTTGTTAATAACATTTTTCAATGATTTTTAAAACCCTATTTTTCACCAAGTTCGGGCCAAGTGGGTAAATTTTTATGTGAAAAACCAAAAAAACAAACATGAGGTGTGAAAAGAGTAAAATNTCAGAAACCATAAAAAAAATCTCCGAGTCACTGAAGCTTGTAAGCATAGGAGCTATAAACCATTTCATAATTTCGGAAAAAATTCTGTTCGAAGCGGGGACAACATGTTCCGCAAGGAGACTTTTCGGAAAAGATTGTGCGAAGGATGTTCAAACGGTCATAATCTCTCACNGACATTTCGACCACATTGCAGGTGTTAAGGAGATGAGCAAAAGCTTAAGCCTTTTTGCCCACGAAGGCATTATAAAACTTTTAAGAAAGGAGAAAGTTACAAGAAACTGGGAACTGGAAGATGAGCAGTTTTGCATAAACCATGGAGAGGAGACCTCCGCCTCAGCGGTTAGTTTCAGTAGTTTGAGAATTAGAGCTATTGATGAATTNCAAGAGAAGTACTTGGAAGTAATAAAGATTCCCGGACATTCCCCAGACTCAATCTGTCTTTTCAATTCCGAAGAGAGATACGCCTTAGTTTCAGACTCCTTAGGATTTCCTCTCAAATCCGGATCCATCAACATTCCCATGTTCTTCTCCGGTTTCAACGATTACATCAAAAGCATCGAAAAAATAAAAGAACTTGAACCAAGAATTATTTGCACAGGGCATAATGGGTTTGTAACGGACCTGAGCTACTGTGATGTCGCAATAGAATCGGCTTACAACCTAAGAGAGGAGATTGAGGATGGGTTAAAGGAAGAGGATCTGTTCGAAAGGATCTACATCAATGAACTAAGATACTATCCTGAAAGCACAATAAAGGGAGTTGCAAAAATCTTGATAAAAAGAGTTACCGGAGCTTAACCAACCAGAGAGTTACTGAAGTTTAACCAATCCGATGCCCAAAATATTGGGACAGCAGAAGTCCAAGTAGTTTCAACTTTATTTTGCCCCTTCAACATCACTCACCTATCTCTAACCCGCTTCCAGCGTATTCCTCGAGAAGCTTGAACGCATCAGATGGCTCCGATTGGTATGCATATATCACCGAGGACACCCTCTTGAAATCAGATATGTCATTCTCAACCATGAAGTCCAAGACAAACATCCTCCTCTTCAGCTCCTCTTCCAACTCCCTCATACTCCAGCCTCTCATCTTCCGTATATCTTCAAGTGCCTTAGATGTGCCCACCATATGATGGGTGTCTTCAAGATTGTCGTACTGGAAAACGGTTGATGTTCTTAGCATTTTTGTATTTGGATCGAGTCCGACGATTTCTGCGATTTCAATGTTCCTCCTGACCCTCTTCTCATCCACATACGTCTGCGTTTGAATGCTGATGATGTCGAGAGCCTCAATCATAGCCCTCGGAACATTGATCGGTGGGTTCTCAAGTCTATGAATCGCACTGTTCACACTATCCGCATGAAGGGTGGAGTAAGTTGTATGTCCAGTGCTCATAGCCTGAAAGAGTGTGGTTGCTTCCTTTCCTCTGACTTCTCCCACTATAATGTATTCGGGTCTCTGTCTTAACGCAGCTCTCAGCAAGTCATACATTTCAATCGGCTTTGCGTTCTCCTGAAATGCATCTCTTGTGACTCCGGGAATCCAGTTCTTGTGTGGCAGAGTTAACTCTCTCGTATCCTCTATCGTAACAATCTTGGCTTTTCTCGGAATGAACAGTGCTATGGCATTTGTTGATGTGGTTTTACCGCTCGCAGTACCGCCGGCAAAAATTAGGCTCTTCTTGTTCTCTATGCAGAGCCAGAGATAAGCCATCTGCTCTGAAGAGAAAGTTCCCCACTGGATGAGCGATACGGGAGTAATCGGTTCCTGTCTGAACTTCCTAACAGTAAAAGTAGAGCCGTGATCTGTCACTTCTCTGCCTAGGGTCATCTGGATTCTGCTCCCATCCGGCATTGTTGCATCGACCATCGGTTCTGCTATGGAGATGTGCTTCCCACACCTCTGAGCGAGTTTGATTACGAATCGATCGAGTTTATCGGGGTCGTCGAACATCAGGTTGGTTTTGAGATTGGTATATTTTCGATGGAAAATGTAAATAGGCTTGTTATGTCCATTGCATGAGATGTCCTCGATGTTGGGATCGTACATGAGGGGAGTTATCTTATCATAGAGCACGGTTTTTTTGAGAATGTGATAGAAAACTTTGAAGAAGTCCGCACCTTCCAGATTTATTCTGTAATCACTCAGAACCTTNTCCACCTCGTCCCTCAAAAGATCTTCACTCGATCTCCCAAACATCTGATCCGATTTTAGAACAACATAACCAAGTTTATCTATTATCTCATCCACGAGTAGTCTTTCTTCATCATTTAGGTCTGGCTCATGAACATAATACAGGTACTCATCCTCCTCAGGATTGTAAAGGATGTGAACACTCGCATAGGCATATTTTCCAGATAAGGGATAACTCTCAACCTGTGTCCAGCCCTCAGGAACCTCAAAACTCCTCTCAAGCTTTTTTGCAAGAACAGAGAAAGTCTCCTCCTCTAACCAATCCTCTCTTGCAGTTTTTTTCAGTTCTTCAAATATCCTTCTCTGAGTTTGCTTTTTGTCCTTTCTTCTCAAAAAGAATACCATCAATGATACCTCAATCTTTCATGTAAAAAGCTTTCTGTTTGGTTATGATGATGGGTGTTGTGGGTTTGCCCTGATCAGGGGGCTTTTACCCTCCAACAACTCACATCACTTATGGAATGAGAATATTTCAAACTTTAAATTCTCATCTGTGAGGCTCGTTAAAAGACTATCAAGCATACTTTCGGTGCAGACCACAATCACACCACAGCCATGATGCGATGCTTCGATGCAAACCTCTTTTGAACCGAAAAAAATTGGCTCCACCCTAACCTTTCTGCACGCTACAAGAGCTTCCACCCCTATTGCAACCACAATCTTCTTTGGGTTATCCTCTATTAGCTTTTTAAGAGCTGTATGATTCACTTTCCTGCTACCACCCTCACCAATGTCGGGAACCTTCACTATAAGAATGCTACCCTTCCCTGGAGGTTGAAATCCTTCCACCGGCTTGATAAGAACATCCTCTCCATCATCCGCGGAGGTTAACGCGATCCCATTACCTTTGCCATCCTTCTTTGCAAGGATGAATCCATCCTCAAACCAGTAGCGAACTCTCGAATTTTCTTTAATTTTACCCTTTGCAATGGCTACTAGGGACTTCGAGTACAATTTTTTCACAAGCTCCTCTGAGAAAACATGAAGATCGAAAAGGTTCTTCGTCAACCACTCAACTCCCTTCTCCGTAACTTCGTAAAACCCCTTGTGGACTATCCTAACGAAGCCATCACCAACAAGCTCTTTAAAGTATTCAGAGATAGCTTGTGGTGTTAGATCGAGTTTTCTTGCTATCTCTCTCTGGTTTGTCTCCTTTTTCGATACGAGTTCTGACAATATCAGAAGCCTGATCGTTTCTTTTCTGCTCAAAAGCACATTCATTAATTCAAGTATGCATCCTAACTCTTATTTTACTTTATCGTTAATCGAGTGAACCAAGTGCTTGAAGATAGTGGTGAATGATGCAGAGAAAATGAATCAGGGGGAAACGGATTCAGATTATTCTGAATAGAACATCCTCCACATCTGCTCCCTTCAAAACCTCCACAATTCCGATAAGAAACGGAAAATCTTTTGAGTTTAGCTTATTCTCTTTCTCAAGATTTTTCAGGAGAGTGTAAGCTCTTTTAGAATTGTTGTACCCTTCTACAACCCCGACACCCCTCCTTTTCAACTCATCCAACGCAGAATTAATCGAGTACCCTTTCCCTAATAGCTCCCCGAGCATGCCATTTCTCCCTCCTCTAAAAGTTGCAATAAGATCTCCGAAACCCGACAATCCATAAACAGTCTCTTTTCTTCCACCCATAGCCTGAACGAACCTTGATATTTCATCTATCGCCATCGCTGCTATAACTCCCTTTAAATTGCTCATTTCTATACCTCCTTTCCTCTCCTCATACCCCCGTATCCATGCTATGCCGATAGAGTAAACATTCTTTAAGGCTGAAGTTACCTCAGTACCGATAATATCATCAGAGGTCGTTATTCGATAGTAGTTTGTCTCAAAAATTTCTTTCAACAACTCTACCTTATTAGAACTCTTTGAACTAAACACAACCCTTGTAGGATTTTTTACCGCTACTTCTCTCGCAATAGAGGGGCCTGTTATAGCAACAATATCTATTTTACTGTTTTTACTTTCCATAAACTGTGGAATGGTTACTACCTCTCCATTATATTCAAGAAAACCCTTGGAAATAGTAACTACAATCTTTCCATCTAGATCTTGATTAATTCTTGAGAATACACTCTCCACTCCATCCGTACTGACAGCGAGAAGGACTACATCATGATCCGCAACCGCTTCACTCATCATCTCCGGGTAGAGAATGTTTATCCCTTCCAACCCCACTCCTATTCTCGGATGTTTTTCCCCTTTCCTCAACAGATCGAGGATTTCAATGTCGTATTCAGTACCGCATATCGAAACATTTATACCGTTATCCATGAGGGGTATTGATAGTGCTGAACCCATTGCACCTGCCCCAATTATCAAAACATTCATAAATACTAAATAAAAAATAATGATTAAATATGTATCGGAATAACAGTGAAAATTAGTATAAATATCTGTGCCAATGAATACCTACTTATCGTATATTTAATCTCCAACCAATAAATTTTTTTACCATTTATGCGAGTTTATTACGGGTGGGGGATTCTCCATGCATAAAGAAGAGCTTGTATTTTTACATCTGACACTGTTCCACATGAAAAGATTTTTCGAAGAGGCAGGGATAGCTAACGGGCATTTTGCATCCTATGACAAGCTCGGCATACAACCCGTGCACATCCACAAGAGCAAGGCTGACCACAAAAAGGCAATACTGACTCTCTGTAAGGGGATAACAGACATCTTTAAAGAGAGCCAACCAGAAGATGTCATAAAAAATCCGAGGGTTAGAGAGCTATTAGAGGTCATCGAAGAGGTTCAGAGCCATTAGGTAAGCGGATTCACCGTCTCTGTAGTAGCCATGGATTACATCAACAACCTTAAATCCCTTTTTTTTATAGAGGTTTTGTGCTCTGAGATTGCTAACCCTGACCTCAAGTAGAACGGACCTCTTTCCTCTCAACCTTATCCTCTCTATCGCCCTATCCAATAGAAGCGATCCAATACCATATCCCTGAAACTCTTTTTTAACCGCAAAGGATATGATTTTTGAGGAGTCGTTCATGTCCATTACCGCTATGTATCCAACCACCTTCCCACCTATGTCCGCTACGAGAAGGTCGTTGCTGTGAGAGAGATAAACGAATAGATCGTAAGCTGGATTCTTGGGACTAAATGCTTCTTCTTCTATCTTGAGGATGTCCTTAAAATCCCTCACACTATACTCCCTTACCATCACCGAAAGCACAATTTTAAATTCTGATGTTGAGTATTTAATGAATATGGTTCTCGAGGGGTTGGTCGACTTCATCCGAAAAAACTACAATGGAAAGATAGTTGAAGTTGGTTGCGGGACGATGTTTCGAGTTGCGGAGAAGCTGAGGGATTCTGGGTTCGAAGTTGTATGTGTGGATGTAAAAGCTATGAATGCTCCGAGAGGGATAATATTCTATCAGGATGATGTCAACAACCCTAAAATCGAGATATACAAAAATGCAAGTGTTATTTACTCTATAAGACCACCGTATGAACTATACACGCCCCTAATGACACTATCAAAAAAGGTGTGTGCAGACTGCATAATTAAACCACTTTACGGAGAGATTCCCGAGAATTTCAGACTCGTAAACAATAGAGGTGACTATTTTTACATAATGAGAGTAAATTATTAAAATGTTTGAGATAATTATACCACATGCCAAAAATCCTTACTATCAGAGATATTGAGAAGTGCGTTGGCTGTGGGCTATGCATGTACGCCTGTGCGAGAAGGTTGCCAAAGAAGCCTTTCATCGGCTATGACCATTCCGGAATCCTATCCGTGAGCTTAAGTGGATTTGAAAGAGGTGCAACGATAATAGTCTGCAGAGCGTGTCCCGATCCTCCATGCTCTCAGGTTTGTCCAACCTCTGCACTAACACCAAAGAAAGGGGGAGGAGTAACATACAAGGAGAAGCTTTGTACGGGCTGTGGGAATTGCATCGATGCCTGTACAATCAGTGCTATTTTCATGAGAGATGATGGAAAAGTCGCCCTATGCGTACATTGTGGCTATTGTGCAAAATATTGTCCCCATGGTGTTTTGGAGTTCAAAGATGTTAAAGAGATGGAGGAGGGATTTTAATGGACGAACACAACTTTGAGAGAAAAAATATCCTCCACATAAACCTGTCAGACTACACCTATTTTGTTGAAGAAAGGGACGACTTAGCAGAGTACATCGGTGGAGTTGGAGTGGGAGTTAAACTCCTCCAAGAGAACCTAAAACCAGATGCAGATCCACTTGGGGAGGAAAATGTGATTATCTTCTCCACCGGACCTTTCACTCCTGCGTATCCCTTCGCTTCAAAGACTGTAGCCCTCTTTAAAAGTCCTCTCACAGGAAATCTCGGAGAAAGCCATGCAGGAGGGAGAAGTGCAACAAGCATTACCTCTGCAGGCTATGATGCCATCGTTATAAAAGGCAAGAGTGAGAAACCTGTGTACCTCGTAATCGAAAACAATCGAGTTCACTTTAAGGATGCACGGGTGTTGTGGGGAATAGAGGACTCATTGATTACGGGAAGAATAATCGCAGAAAAGGAGGGTGGAAGAGGAATTAGAAGCATAATGAGAATTGGAGGAGCGGGAGAGAGGCTTGTTAGATATGCATGCGTAATGACAGAAACCTACCGCCACTTTGGAAGACTCGGACTCGGAGCAGTTTTTGGTAGCAAATTGTTGAAAGCTATTGTTGTAATCGGAAGAAAGGATAGAAAGCCCGTAAAACTCAAAGAATATCGAGAAGTTTATGACGAAATTTTTAAGAAAGCTGTAGAATCAGATGTAATGCAGAAATATCACTTAATTGGTACCCCAGTCAACATATTACCACTAAATGAGCTCCAATCACTACCTACAAGAAATCTCGAGTCCGGATACTTCGAAAGAGCTGAGGAAATTAGTGGTGAAGCATTTGCAGAGACTTTGCTCGCAAGAAGGATTGCTTGTAACCACTGTCCTACTGCGTGCATCCACATTTCCGCTCTTAAATGGCCNTTTGAGGAAGAGGCTTATTTCTACAAAACAATAATGATCTCCTATGATTACGAGCTTATCTACGCCTTAGGATCGATGCTCGGCATAGGAAACAAGGAAGAGATCTTAAAATTGATTTACAAAGTGGAAATGTATGGCCTGGATGCGATGTCCACGGGTGTCGTCCTTGCATGGGCGACCGAGGCTTTAAGAAGAGGGATCGTTGGAGAGAGAGACACCCTCGTTCCCTTGCAGTTCGGTGACTTTAGATCCTACTTCAAGGCTATTGAGTACATATATCTGCAACCCAACGAGTTCTACAAAAACATAGCCAAAGGAGCTGAGTACGCATCGGACATCTATGGAGGGAAAGACTTTGCTCTCACATTCGGAAAAAACGAGATGGCTGGCTACCATACCGGAGAGGGGGCATATATCGGTTACTTAATTGGATTGAGACACAGTCATCTGGATAATGCTGGATACTCTGTTGACCAGAAGATGAAAGATGAAATTGAGCCCGAAAACCTCGTTGACAAGCTCGTTAAAGAGGAGATCTGGAGGCAAGTCCTCTCGAGTCTCGTTGTATGCTTTTTCGCAAGGGGATTATACACTCCAGAACTGATCTCAAAAGCCTTTGTTCCACTCGGAATTGAATTAAAAGAGGACGAGCTGATAAATGTCGGTGAAAGAATATACAGAGAGAAGATCAAAGTGAAAAAATCTATGGGTTTCAAAATCAAGCACCTCAGAATTCCGGAGAAGATATTCAAGGTTAGAAACTTCAGAGGAGAACTTAACAGAGATTACATCGAGAGAGCTCTGAAATATTTTGAGAAAAAGTACATGTGAGTGTTGACTTGCTGTCGGTTTCCAGAGAGCTACTTGTCACTCCTCCTGAGGCTTAGAAAGATGAGTATAGCACCTAGAATTAAGAAAACATCTACTGGTGGTAGCAAGGATCCTAAGAATCCAACGGATGCTCCCAACAACACACTCTTTTCTGATTGCTCACTCTTAGAGAGAAAGTAGGACACTACCGCAAGAAATAATCCCGTCAGGAAGATTATGAAGCCAAAAGTAGTAAGGAGGAAGTCATGGCTCACAAGAAAAGAGGGTAGGGAGATCACACCTATAGAGCCCATAATAAAATATCCCACAGTACTTATCAACCTCAAAGCAATGGAGACTATAAGCAGAATAAGCCCGATTTCACGAATTAAATTCACTTCCGAGATCCTTTCAATCGCTTGATCTATTTGATCTAAATGATTCAAATCATTTTGATCACTTTTCCCTTCCATGAAGTTCACCCGCCTGAAAATTATTTTAGGTAATTAAAAAAGGTTTGGTTTTGAATTAGTAGATGTATTTGAAAGAAAATGTAAAAATATGGTGATCGATGAATCTTTGAATTTAATATTGAGTTTTAACTTCATCTTTTTTGCCATTCCGATTTTCACTATTTTTACCTAAACCACAACTGTCCTATTCTCTTGAATAGAAAAACACCAAACACCAAAAAATCAGAAGTAATAATAATACTCTCCTTTCGCCTTCTGTTCTCTATCAAGTCTTGAATCAAGTTTATTAACCCTCGGTCTTTTTGTTTCTTCATCCCTTCTGAAGGTAATCCCGAGATTGGAGAGGAATCTATTCATTCCGTCCTTCATGCTCAAGGGTTTGCTCGACTTACCTTCCTTTCCGGGATTTCCTTCAAAAACTATCAACCTATCAGAAATCATATCGATGAGATATATGTCATGATCCACAACAAACACACTCTTCTTGGAATTCAGAGCAAATCTTCGAATTATTCTTGCAACCTCGGTTCTCTGCTCAACATCAAGGTGTGCGGATGGTTCATCAAGCAAATATATGTCCGCCTCCCTCATCAAACAGGCTATAACCGCAACCCTCTGCAGTTCACCACCACTCAGATCGGTTAAACTTCTATCCATTAGCTCTTCAATCCTTAAAGGCTTTAGAAACTCAGTTTTATAATAGGATGATGTTATTAAAGGATTAATTGATGTTAAAAACGATTTTACAGTTATTTCACTATCCGCTTTTATGTACTGAGGCTTATACGAAGTTTTCAGCTTGAACTCTATCTTCTTGTCATCATCCTCCAGCACTCCCGCGATTATTTTTACAAATGTGGACTTCCCAGTTGCATTTGGTCCAACAACCCCAAGAACCTCTGAACTTTTTATCTCACCTTTCTCAGCCCTTAGAGTAAATCCATCCAGTGTTTTCTTAAATGATGGATACTCTAGAACCACATTTTCTAGCTCCGTCTCTCTTGGCTGAAACACCTCGAACTCAATCGGTTTCTCTCTTATCCTTATGTTCTCATCCGGGAGATAACCCTTCAGGTACTGGTTTATTCCAACCCTGACTCCCTTAGGGTTTGTCACAACACCATAAACGGAAGGTTCGCCGTATGTGATGTGAATGTAGTCAGCCAACATATCGAGAATTGCTATATCATGCTCCACTATAAGCACTGGCTTTTTTTCAGCCTTCTCTCTTATGAATTTTGCCACAGAGGTTCTCTGATAGATGTCGAGATACGATGTGACCTCATCGAGGAAGTAAAAGTCCGCATCTCTCAGCAACGCTCCCGCAATTGCAAGCCTCTGCAGTTCACCACCGCTGAGGTTCTTTATCTCCCTATCTATGGAGTTCTTTAAATCAAGTTTCTCAACCACCTCATCCATCTGCCCAGTTTCATCTACCTTTTCAAGTAAATCTCTCGCCTTCCCTTTGTAAATCTTAGGTATCGCCTCGATGTACTGTGGCTTTACACTCGTCCTTATTCCATCGACCAGATTTTTCAGATAGTCCAACAGCTCAGTACCAGCAAATCTTTCAAAAATCTCATCCCACTCAGCACTTTCCTTGCCGAGATTTGGCTTGAGTTGTCCAGAGAGTATCTTGACCGCGGTTGTTTTTCCGGTACCGTTCGGTCCGAGCAAACCAACAACATGTCCCTTCCTCGGGATTGGCAGGTTGTAAAGAACGAATCCATTCTGACCGTATCTATGAACCTCTCTCCCTTCCAGTTCATGCGGTAGTCCAACTATCCAGAGAGCAGAAAAAGGACATTTCTTCACGCATATCCCACATCCTACACACAGCTCCTCCGAGATTACCGCCTTTTTGTCGATTATTACAGCCTCTCCACCCGTTCTGACTACTGGACAGTATTTATAGCACTCCTGACTGCATTTGTCTGGTTTACATCTATCCCTATCTACAACAGCGATTCTGTAGTCTTCCATGAGTATCACCCGAACTAAATGTTAAGAAGAAGAGTCCACGAGATATACCATGTCGTGAATGTGAGAAATCCTATTCCCGCCCAATCCTTCCCCTGAAGTTCTATATCAAAATTGGGCATGATAAACTTATTAATATATATCGTGAGAACAAGCACAACAATACTCAAAGGATCCCGAGTTCTTAAATCTCCCGTAACAAAAAAGGAAATTATTCCCGCAATAACTCCAAAAATCAAGGGCAAAAATGTTTTTATTACTTCCTGCTGGTAAGTTAACTCCTTTACCGGCTCAGATGTGGGTTTAGCGATCCCTATTTTTTCCACTTCAGATTTCATATCATTCTCTTCTCTTTCTTTATGCTTTCCCTTTCCCCTACCCTCTCTATCCTTCCAATCCTTCTCTCTCGAATCTTTCTTCCTTTTCTTGGATTTTTTTGCCATTCGATCACCTTCGCTCATCTAAACGACGGTCTTTCAGAGAGAAACATCGGAAGCGGTAGCTGTTTAAATGGTTTTCCTCTGCACTCATTCTTTATCCTATTCACCAATTCCTCCACACCCATCATTACTTTCCTCTGCTCTCTTAGAGTGCTCTCAGCTCTCACTGTTACCGATAATTTCCCTTCCTTCACTTCCTTCTCCCCTATCACAACGACATAGGGTATCCACTCCGTTCCAGCATCCCTGATCTTCTTGCCGAGGGTTTCATCCCTGTCATCAACATCCACCCTTATGTTGTTGCTCTTCATCAACATTGCTATATCTTTCGCATTATCAAGGTACTTCTCTGATATGGGTATAATCCTAACCTGAGTTGGAGAAAGCCACACCGGAAGCATCGGGAGTTCTCCCTTCTCCTTAAGGATGTACGCTTTTTCGAGCAAAGCATACATGCATCTCTCGACAGCACCGCTCACAGAGGTGTGGAGAATTAGAGGTATCTCCCTCTCTCCGTTATCGTTCACATAGCTTATACCATATCTTTCAGCATTTTCAACATCGATTTGTACTGTACTCAAAGCCGATGCCTTATCCATTGAATCGACAAAATTAAATTCAAATTTAAGCACAAAGTAGAAAAATCTGCTGTCCCACATCTCTATCAGGATAGGTCTATTAAGAATCTCCACAAGGCTATTCACAAAATCTCTGTTCTCCTCGTAAAAGTCCTTCGTAACCCTGACTGCAGTTTCATAATCCTCTGGATACAGCCCAATCTCCCTCAACACCTCCACCGATAATTTATACTGATTCATAAACTCCTGCTTCGCTTCCTCCATGTTCTTAACAACTGTATGCATATCCGGCATCGTAAATGCCCTCAATCTTCTAAGTCCAACGAGTTCGCCTCTCTGCTCCTTTCTGAATGAGTAACGTGTAAGTTCATACATCTTAAGAGGGAGGTTTTTGTAGGTTATAACCGCGTCATGCTTCATCAGGAACTGCCCAAAACATGCGGCAAATCTGAGAAAGAACTCTCTCTTATCTCCGCTGATTATATACTGTCTCGCTGGGAATCTTTCAAGATACTTGCGTAGAGTTGGATGCTCCCTGTCGTACATCAGGGGTGTTTCAACCTCCATCGCTCCATACTCTACACACTTCTCCGTTATGTAAAGCTCAAGTAAGCTTTTAATCAGCCTTCCCTTGGGGTAGTATCTCATATGTCCGGAATCGCTCGCAGGCTCGTAGTCTGCGATCTGCAGTCTTTGCATGTATTCAACATGAGGTGGTATTCGGTCTACAGCCCTCTTTTTCGCAATTTCGTAGTTTACAAACTTTCTCAGATTTTCATGCCCCGTAAAATCAAATTTTTCCACCTCTACAAGTTCTTTTTCAGGTGTTAGAATGTACCAGTAGCTCTTCGCCTTTTCCTCCGCTCTCAAAGCTTCGGTATACTCTTTCTCTTCCGCAGAAACAGAGGTTATCTCTCTCGAAAGTTCGCTGAGCGGATGACCTTTGCACGATAGTGTAAATGCTTTGTACCATCCAAATGGTGCTCTATGCACCTCATAACCATCCAACAGCTTATTTGCAAGCATTTTTAAGATTTTCACACCCTTCTTCGGTTCAGCAAGATTTGAAGAAAGGTGAGCATAGGGATATACAAGAATTCTGTTACAATTTATCTTTTCCGCCACTTCTTTTATGTCGTTTACCGCTATATCAACCACACTTTCATTATCGTCTTTTTCAACTGATGTGAACACAACAAGAACTTCATCAATCCTCTTCTTTCCGGAATCTTCAACATCTTCAGCGACGGATGTTTTTTTCTTTAACTCATACTCCATGAAATCCGCATGAATTAGGAGAAGTTTCATGAAACTCCGATTCACAATAGTGGTATTAAACTTTTCTATTAGTTAGTTAACTATTTAGCTAATTATTAGCTAACTCGAAAAATGTTGGTACAATGTTCGGTTGAATTGAAAAAGCTTAGCTATCTCACATCCCACAATTCTTTCCAAAATTGGTGTTACGATTCGTGNTCTATCCCAAGACCCTNAGCAAATCCCACAACATCCCCTACTACTATAAGAGTCGGACCTTTGATCTGCCTCTTTCTGACCTTCTCCGCTATGGTGGATAAAGTTCCAAGAATCGTTCTCTGGGAATCGAGAGTCCCATCTACAATCACAGCAACGGGAGTTTCAGGATCTCTTCCCTCCGAAATAAGATTTTCACATATTCTCTCAATTTTATCCCGACCCATCAAAATGACTATCGTTCCCTCGATGAATGCCTTGGACCATCTCCTAACATCCTCTCTCCCAGTAACAACGAGAACGAGTGATGAGANTTCTGGATGCGTGAGGGGTATTCCCGCAGATGTTGGAACCGCACTTATAGATGAGACGCCCGGAATTACCTCATAAGGTATGCCCTCTTTTTTCAAAAATTCTGCTTCTATACAACCTCTACCAAAAACAAAAGGATCTCCACCCTTCAATCTAACAACAACCTTCCCCTCCTCNGCATATTTTTTCATCAATTTATTTATCTCTGCTTGTCTGACTTCCCCTTTCTCACAACTATCCTTCCCAGCATAAATCAATAATTTTCCCTCATTCTTAATGAAGTCAACGATTTTGTCTCCAACAAGCTTATCGTACAGTATAACATCAGCCTTATTGATTACNTTGAGTGCCTTCAATGTTAAAAGCTCAGGATCTCCTGTACCTGCCCCTACAAGGTACACGAAACCTAATTTTCCATTCTCTCTCTCCATTCGAAAAAAGGGATGTGAGCAATCAAATAAAACTTTTGGTAAACCTTAGCCAATCAAAGTAAAAATTGGGAAAAAATTAAATTATTAAAAATTTCAATTAAGGACTCATAGGAAACTAAAGGGATTCTGTTCGAAAGACTTATATATTCTTAAAAAGAAGCAGAATCCGTATAAGGGGGGTGAATTAATTTGAGCGATGAAGAATTTCCATTGCTTAGTGAGCTGAAAAAGGGTCCATGGCCCTCTTTCGTAAAAGAAATCGAAAAGACAGCGGAGAAAAAGCCAGAGATGAGAGATCTTTTGAGACAGCTCGAGAGAAGCTACGAAGACAAAATCACATACTGGAAACATGGAGGTATAGTTTCTGTCAAAGGGTATGGTGGTGGAGTTATAGGTAGATACTCATTCCTTGCAAAAGAGTGCCCCGGAGTTGCAGAATTCCACACGATGAGAGTTAACCAGCCCGCAGGATGGTTCTACACGACTGAGGCACTGAGAACTCTCTGTGACATCTGGGAGAAGTACGGAAGCGGACTCACAAACATGCATGGTTCAACCGGAGACATAATCTTCCTCGGTACAACAACACCGAATCTCCAGCCATGCTTCAACGAGCTTGCAAAGAATGGCTGGGATCTTGGAGGTTCGGGATCCGCCCTCAGAACCCCAAGTGCCTGTGTAGGACCCGCAAGATGTGAGTTTGCATGTATCGATACCCTTGATATCTGCTATGAACTGACAATAACATATCAGGATGAACTGCACAGACCAATGTGGCCATATAAATTCAAGTTTAAGATTGCAGGATGCCCCAACGACTGCGTCGCTTCAAAAGCAAGATCCGACTTCGCAATAGTTGGAACATGGAGAGACGAGATAAAGATCAATCAGGAGGAAGTAAAGAAGTATGCAGAAGCCGGTGTAGATATAAAGGGACAGGTAGTTGACAACTGCCCAACAAAGTGCATTGAGTACGATGANGAGAAGAAGGAGATCAANATAGATAACTCCAACTGTGTAAGGTGCATGCACTGCATAAACGTACTGCCGAAAGCCCTGAAACCGGGAGATGACAGAGGGGCTACAATCCTCATGGGTGGTAAGGCTCCAATTCTCGAAGGTCCAGTAATGAGCTGGGTGATCGTGCCGTTCATGAAGATGGAGCCACCATATGATGAGCTCAAAGAGCTTGCAGAAGCGGTATGGGACTTCTGGGATGAGAACGGTAAGTTCAGAGAGAGACTTGCAGAGCTTATCGAGAGAGTTGGAATGATGAAGTTCCTCGAAGCCATTGGTGTAGAACCAGATCCAAGACAGATCAAAGAGCCGAGAGCAAATCCGTTCTACTTCTGGAGAGAAGAGGATCTCAAGCCAAGAACCGATCCATGGGAGATTTGGAGAAAAGCAGAAAGCGAGATGTGAGGAGGTGTGTTAAATGGCAAGCGAGCCTGTTGAGGAATATATTAGTGATATCGGACCGCCGAAATATGATAAGTTTCTCCCGCCAGTGATTAAGAACAACTACGGAAAGTGGGCATATCATGAAGTCCTAAAGCCCGGTGTTCTCGTGCATGTTGCAGAGAGTGGTGACAAAATCTACTCGGTAAGAGTCGGNTCACCGAGACTGCTCAGCATTTACACAATAAGAGAACTCTGCGATATCGCAGACAAGTACTGTGATGGCTATCTCAGATTCACAAGCAGAAACAACATCGAGTTCCTGCTAACAGATGAGAGCAAAATCGACCCCCTCATCGAGGAAGTTGAGAAGTTGGGATTCCCCGTTGGCGGAACATGGGATGCTACCAAAGCAAAATACGCACTCTCAAACATAGTCCATACACAGGGGTGGATCCATTGCCACACCCCAGCTATCGATGCTTCAGGACCTGTTAAGGCGTTGATGGATGCACTATTTGATCACTTCAAGAACATGGATCTCCCCGGGTTGTGCAGAATCTCACTCGCATGCTGTTTGAACATGTGCGGTGCGGTGCATGCATCAGACATATCACTGGTTGGAATCCACAGAACACCGCCGGTAGTTGATGATGATGCTGTTAGAAGGACTTGTGAGATTCCATCCACTGTTGCTTCATGCCCAACTGGTGCTCTCAGACCGGATATGAAGAAGAAGACCGTCAAGGTCGATGAGAGCAAGTGTATGTACTGTGGTAACTGTTACACAATGTGNCCCGGTATGCCACTATTCGACCCCGAGAACGGTGGTGTAGCTATCCTCGCCGGAGGAAAGCTATCTGATGCGAGATCACCAGCCAGACTATCAAAGGTTGTNGTACCATACTTACCAAACAACCCGCCGAGATGGCCAGAGGTTGTCGATGTGATAAAGACAATCCTCGAAGCATGGGCTTCTGAAGCAAAGCCACATGAGAGGATTGCTGAGTGGATCGATAGAATCGGCTGGGAGAAGTTCTTCGAGAAGACGGGCATTGAGTTCAAAGTTCAGCTCATCGATGACTTCAGACAGCCAAGACACACATTCAGAACGACAACCCAGTTCAGATGGTGAAATTTAAATAACTTCTTATTTTATTTTTAACAGGGTGAAAAGTATGGGAGAATTTGATGAGGAAACAAAGCAAAAAGTTCTTGAAAAACTTGCACAAAAGCCATGGTCAACGAGAGATCTTGCAAAAGTATTGCAGATGAAAAAGAGAGAGGTTGATAAAATCTGTAAAGAACTTATCGAGGAAGGGAAAGCCACATACTGGAGTTCTGGTTCAACAGCATATGTAACAACCAAGGAAAAAGCTGAAGAGATGGAGGCAAAAAGAAAAGGTTAATCCTCGATTTTTATTTTTTGTAAGAAAATTTTTCAGTCGTTATAAGAAAAGTTGCCATTAGCTTTTTTATCCATTCAATGAATCTATAATGTTCCTTTTCACTGTGAAAGAAGTGATTATAAATAACAAAAAAGTTAAATATCCCTTAAATTATTCTGACATCATCTTTTGGAGGTGATGATCTTGGCGGAAATAGTCGTGGACAAAGAAACTTGTGATGGATGTGGAGAGTGCATAGCAGTCTGTCCCGAAAGCGTGTATGAGTTCGATGATGATGGCAAGTCCGAGCCCGTCAACATGGAAGACTGCTCTGAATGTTGTTCATGTATAGAAGTTTGTCCAACCGGTGCGATAACAATCGATGCCTGCGAGTAAAGCAGGCTTTCGTTTTAAATTTTTATTTAAATTTTTAACTCCAAGATTCGTTTCTATTTTTTGATGGTCTCTACACTCAGTTTGAGCGCCTTTATAACCTTTCAACCCTTATAAAAATGTTAGCTTATAAAAATGTTAGCCCATCTATTCCAAAATACAGAAACTTAAAAAAACCCAAAAAGCTAAAAAACTTAACCGAACGACAGAATTAAAAAAGTAAGAAAGGTTACTTTTTCTCGAGCAGTTCTGGATATACATGACAGTCCCAGCAGTTTGGCTTTACACCCGTGTACTCATGGCACTTATCACAGAACTCCGCTTTGCTTGTGTGGCACTCAAAGCATGTGTAGGTGGAGATGTTGTACTCCGTGCCATAGGTATCGCTGACATAAGTTCTTATACCCTTTCTGATGACACTATCTCGCCATTCCTTCAAGAGAACCATATGATTCTCGCTCATCCACTGTGGATCTTCAACACACTGATCGCCTTTTGCCTTTTGAAGCTCTGGAAGTTGTGCTCCAAGCTCACCTACTGCGGTATTGTAGAAATATGGGAAGAAAAAGAACCCCACAAATACCAGCAATACCGCAATTAGTGGAGCCTTCATACCTCCACCTCCAGATACTCTCCAAGTGGATTTCCTCTCAGATCTGTGTCACGCTCTTTTTCACCACTCATGACCATTGCATTTGCGACAAGCTCCGTCACACCACCCATTTGAACCGGAAGCTTCCAGTACTGCAGTAAGGTTGGTATCGCTGCCCTGTCAATTGCACATGCTGCGGTGACATGGTTTACACCATACTTCTCGTGCACATACTTTACCGCCATTGCTCTCGGCATTCCACCTCTCATCCTGAGTTCAAACAGTTCGTCTGCAAGCAATCCCGCACCGCTACCACAGCAATAGCTCTTCTCCCTTATTGCATGATCGGGCATGTCATAGTAGTAATTGCAGACCGATTTTATCACAAACCTCGGCTCTTCAAGCAATCCCATTCCCCTTGCAATGTTACACGAGTCGTGATGGGTTACCCTCAGATGGTCGTTTCTGCTCTTATCAATCTTAAGCTTCTTGTGTTTGAGTACATCTGCCAAGAACTCAAGCACATGCACCATTTTCGTGCTACTTGCATTCTCAAATACCGTTCCGGTCACGGGATTCACGGGATCCTCTAAGACCTTCAATGCATCCTCGTATGTATCATCTGCAAATGTAGCCATGTACTGATGCTTTATCCTCCACATGTGGCCACATTCTCCTCCAAGGATCCACTTAACCCCGAGCCTTTTCGCCTCCTTGTAGATCTTCTGATTTATCTTCTTAGCAACCTCGAACGAGTGGAAGAAGCCGAAGTTTCCTCCCTCCGCAGCGTATGTACTCATCGTATAATCAAGACCGAGTTCATGGAACACCATCAGATAGCCTATGAATGTGAACCAGTGTGGCTGAGCGAAGTAATCTCCAGATGGTGTTACGAAGAGNATTTCCGCCCCCTTCTTATTAACCGGTACTTCAATGTCAATCCCCGTGATCTCTTTGATGTCATCCACAGCATACTGAATTGAATTCACAACACCGCCGGGATTTAAGCCGAGATGGTTTCCAGTTCTGACACACGCAGCTGCGGAGATCAAAGTAAATCTCTGGCTGATACCGATGGAGTTCAGAAGCTCTCTTGCAAGCATCGTTATCTCAGCAGTATCAATACCATACGGACAGAAAACCGAACACCTTCTGCACTCCGAACACTGGAAGTAATACAGGAACCACTCCTTGATTACATCCTCTGTTAGCTCCCTTGCCCCTGCATATTCCCCAAATACCTTGCCAGAAGTTGTAAAGTACTTCCTGTATATGGATCTTAACAGTTCCGCTCTCACAACNGGCATGTTTTTCGGATCACCTGTGCCTATGTAGTAATGACACTTATCCGCACATGCTCCGCATCTCACACAGATGTCCATGAACACCTGAAATGATCTGTACTTCCTCCTCAATTCATCCATTTTATTGATTATTATCTCCTTCCAATTGGGCGGAAGTTTCCAGTCCTCATCAAGAGTGTTCCATTCCCTCGGATAAGGTAAGCCTAAGTACTCCTGATCCCTGAGCAGTGCTGCATAGCTGTAATATCCTTTCCTCATCTCGGTTGTTGGTTTAAGCAGTTCTTTCCAGTTGCTGAACTGCTGTCTGATCTCAAACTTTTCGAGATCCTCAAACTTTTGTTCGCTCATTTTCACACCTCCTCTGGTTTAACCACATATCCCATTTGCTCTATCTCATCAAGGTCATCCTTGAAATTCTCATAGAACTCATCGTAATCAACGCCCTTAACTGGATAATTCCATGGGTTTATGTGTCTCTTTGCTCTCGGATTGTTAGGCATGTTCCTTGTTGGGCTGAAGAATATTCCAGCTGAGTGCATCAACTTGCTGAATGGGAAGTAAGCTAACAATGCTGAGACGAAGAGTATGTGTAGCATAAACATCCAGTGCAACTCAGGACTTGCAGGTGGTCTGAATGCAAGAAGCCCCTGTGCCAGCTCCTTTATGTGTGCAACATCAACAGGGATGACATACCTCATGAGCAGTCCCGTTATCACCACTCCAAGGAGCAGGAATAGAGCTATGTAGTCTGAGGGAAGAGAGAAGGTTCTTTCCTTCGGGAATGCAATCCTTCTGTATAGGAGGTACAGCAACGCTATCAACAATGTCAGTCCGGTAACCATGATGTGCACAACATGTGGCTGGAACCACCCCAAATGAACCTCTATGAATCCATCAAGGCTTTGAATCATGTTCACGAAATCCGGAACTGGCTGTAGGAAGAACCTGAAGTGCCTTATAAGGACTATCAGCAAGCTCCAGTGGAATACCAAGCCGAACAACCAGAGCCATTTCGTGCTTACCGCATTCTGTGCTGGCAGTTCGTATCTTACATTCTTCCAGAGACTTCTGAAGAGAAATATCTCCATNAACACCCTCACAGCTGTCTCCCATCGGGTGTATGGGCTATCAAACCTGTCCATGAANGTTCTTCTCAGGAAAGGCAGAGAATACTGCTGTCCAGAGGTTGTGGTTATATTGAACGGTACTGCACTCCTTGACCATTGAAATATCCTGTAAAGAACGCCAATAACGAATATGAAGCCCGCCAAGTATGGAATTACAACACCTACAAGAAAGCCCAATTGACTCATTCTTCATCCACCTCCACACACGCCATATCGCATGATGCCTTTGCTATCTTGTGCTCTTTCTCTGCATGTTCACAGCATTCATCTACATTATCAAATATCGCGTCGCAAAGCTCACATTTGTACTGTTTCGCAGTTGGTTCAGCCTCAACACACGCCATATCGCATGATGCCTTTGCTATCTTGTGCTCTTTCTCTGCATGTTCACAGCATTCATCTATGTTCTTGAACACCGCGTCGCAAAGCTCACACCTGTATTCTTTCTCCTCAACAACTTCCTCAAGCTCCTCCTCAAGTTCCTCAACTTCCTCCTCTTCAACTTCCTCTTCCTCAACAACACCTTCCGTAAGCACACCAATTGCGACCTTAGCAAGAAGTGTGAACATCAGCATTCCTCCAGCCCATACACCGAGAGATATGAATGACTCTGGAATTGTGGGCCAGTACTCCACGACTGTCCCAACCTGAGACGGGATGTAGCCCGGTACGATCAATCCAATTCCTTTTTCCATCCAGATGGATATGAAAACAAGCCCACAAGCAATCGCAAGATATCTTGGTGTGTTTCTGACCTTTGGGATGATTAGCATTATCGCAGATACAATCCCAAGAATCAGAGATGTCCATATCCACGGAACGAATTTGCCGTAGTACATCGCCCCTTCCTTGAGTCCGAAAAGCAGATACACGAAGTACTCGAGATGGTGCGGTTGTGCAGAATAGAACACCGTAAAGAGTTCCGCTCCAATCATGAACAAGTTGGTGACCATCGCGAATGCAACAATCTCAGATATCTTCTTGATGGCATCGTAACCGGGATCAAAATTCGTGAACCTNCTTATCACAAGCAGAGACAGAATCAGAAGAGAAGGTCCTGAAGCAAAAGCTCCCGCAAGGAATCTCGGTGCCATTAACGCGGTATTCCAGAATGCCCTTCCAACAAGACCACCATATAGGAAAGCGGTAACAGTATGAATGCTTATAGCCCAAGGTATGGCGATGTATATCAGGATTTTAAGCCAAGTTGAGTAACCCTTACTTTTCTCCTTCGCTGCGAGAACGCTCCAAGCGATGANGATGTTAAGCAGGAAGTAACCAGACAGAACAATGAAATCGTAGAACATCACCGAATTGGGTCTCGGGTTAAGAACCACATTCAAAACCCTGTCCGGTCTACCGAGATCGACAAATATGAACAAGATACACATAACAACCGCAGACGCTCCGAGGAACTCACCGATAGCTGTAACATTCTTGAAACGCTTGTAATCATACAGATAAGCGGGTAAGACAACTATAACCGCTGATGCCGCAACTCCAACCAAGAATGTGAAGTTACCGATGTACAACCCCCATGACACTTCCTTGCTCATCCCCGTCACAGTCAGACCATTCTGGTACTGGTAATAGTAAGATGCCCCTCCTACCGCGATTACCGCAATCAGAATTGCGATCCATGTCCAGTAATATCTCCCACCTCTCAACGCATACTCAATCATGCAATCACCTCACAGCAGATAGTATAACTTCGGCTCTGTTCCAAGCTCCACTTTTCTCCTGAGGAAGAAGTGTTCCCTGAGAATCTTTGAGACCTCCGACTCCATTGCTTTAAGGTTACCAAACATGAATGTACCCTCNGATGCTTCAACGCATGCAGGTTCCATCCCCTTCTCAAGCCTCTCAACACAGAACGTGCACTTCTCCACCACACCTTTCGTTCTTGTGTGGTATGTCGTGTTGATCTTCTTGATATATGGTCTCGGATCCCTCCAGTTGAAGCTTCTCATCCCGTAGGGACATGCTGCCATACAATATCTGCAACCGATGCATCTGTGGTAATCCATCGTGACTATGCCGTCTTCCCTCTTCCATGTCGCATTNGTTGGACAAACCTTGGTACACGGTGGGTTTTCACAATGGTTGCAGAGAACCGGCACCTCCAGCCACTTGAATTGCTCCTCAAAGTACTCATTGAATTGCTCTGGGAAAGTATGCTCAAAATCAGATGCCCATATCCATTCCACCCTGTCCTTCGGATTCGGAAACACTGGAATGTTATGGATCTCCTTACAAACCTCGTAAACCCTCCTTCTCTTCCTCTGTGGCAGTTCGTTGAACTTTCTGAGATCTATCACCATCCCCCACTTAACATTTTTCTGATCTATTGCAGGCTGAGCGAACGCAGCAAGAACCTTCTCAGCCTGAGTTGCGGTCAGTGCAATTGCTGATAACGCTGAACCAGCCATAATTAAAAATCTCCTTCTTGTAATCATACTCTATCTACCTCCTTCAGGTGGTAGGGGGCAGAAGAAAGGTTTTCTGAGTCTCTGTGTTTATTCAAAACCATAGTGTATTCATTGAATGGTGCTGTCTGCCCCATCTTTTCAATTCCCCCCTCCAAGTTTAACAGCATTCAATGTTAACCTTGGATTGACTTAATTCCTTAGAATATTAAGTTTTTGGTTTAGATTTTTTCATAATTACCGGGAAAATAAAAAATTATTAATTATGATAATAAACAAAATTCTTTTAATCTATTACATCCAAAACCGTTTCCCCGACAATTTTATCAGCACACAAATTTTTAATGAGGAAGCATAATACCACAAAAGCGTAATTTTAAAAAATCCACCGGTCAGATGTCACATAAATTATAAATAGAATTTTATTATTTAAAATTCCACCGAAAAACTTAATTGAAATACCGTAAATTATATATTCGAAGAGCACAAGCAAAGGCTAACAAAAGGGGGGTGAATAAAGTATGCCTGAAATCGAAGTTAAGGGTAAGAAATTATTGCTTGATGAGGATGGATTCCTCCAGGACTGGGAGGAATGGGACGAGGAAGTAGCCAAGGCACTCGCTGCAGATGACAGATGGACCGGTGCCAAAGTGGAGCTCACCGATGAGCACTGGGAAATTATCAGATTCCTAAGACAGTATTATGAGAAATATGGTGTTGCTCCCCCAATCAGAATCCTTGTTAAAGAAGTTAAGAAGGCATTCGGTCCGGAAAAAGGCAACCTTAAGTATCTGTACAAGCTGTTCCCACAGGGTCCAGCGAAGGATGCTTGCAGAATTGCAGGTCTGCCTAAGCCAACAGGTTGTGTCTAATCCTATTTTATAAATCTAAAAAATTTTTTTGTTTTTTGAATAGATCTCTCATCCTTCTGGTTCTTCTTTACTTGGTTTTTAATGATGTTGGAAAAATCAGTAAAATATTTATATTATAACCAATAACATAGAAACTATGAGTGTTGTAATTGAGAAAGAATCGGAAAAAACGGAACAAAAACAGAAAAAGAAAGTAAATCTGATTTGCTCAAGAAATACGATTGATGGAGTTTATCCACCCTTAATTCTCGCCATAAATGCTGCGAGAGAGGGAGCGGATGCCAAGGTATTCTTCACTTTCGGGGGAATCGAGATATTGCTTAAAAAGAACTACGAAAACGACTACAAGAATGTCAAATACCACATGCCCGGCTTTATTGGGGCAATTCCGGGGATGACAAAACTTGCAACATGGATGATCAAAAAGAAGATAGGAGAGGCAAATATACCTGATGTGAAAGAGCTGATAGAGATGGCCCAGTTGGAGGGCGTGAAGTTCATCGCATGTCTCATGACCATGGACATGATGGGACTGACGGAGAAGGACCTCATAGAAGATGTAGAGGTAATGGATGCGAACCAGTTCATGAAGTTGGCCCTCGCTTCAGATTTGAACATGTTTACATAACTTTTAATTTATTTTTTTAAAGTTTTAGGCTAATCGATATTTACATTTTCAAAGATATTTTTCACAAAATCGGGATAGCTCAGAACATTCAGGTGCTGATAACAAGCAAGAGTTGAGTTCTTGACTATCCCATCGTAGCCGTTTATTCCCCTGCCCCTCAGAACCCTGAAAGCAAATTCAATATCGCCAAGAGGTATCAATCTGGAATAATGGAACTCGTGCCCCTTTAAAACATCTCCCCTTCTGCTGATTATAGTATCTCTAAGGGATTCATAGACAGTGTATCCCAAAGCATGGAATCTTCTATTCATCTCAGTTTTGAACGGGAGAAAACCGACCATCTCGTATTCTCCGTTCTCAGTTATTATGCTCTCCCCAAGATACATCAACCCACCGCATTCAGCATAAACAGGTTTCCCTGAATCACAAAACTCGTAGATCTGCTCCCTAATCGCAGAATTCTTCTCAAGCTCCTCAGCAAAAACTTCAGGAAAACCTCCACCAATGTACAGAAAATCAACCTCGGGTATTTTCCTATCCTTCAGCGAGTCCACATAGACTATCTCAAAACCACNACATGAAAAAGCATCAAGATTATCTTGATAGTAGAATGAAAAGGGTTTATCCATCAGAACCCCCATTCTCACCATGGACTCTCTCTGATTAAAAATCGGATTCGGTTCAACCATCTCCATTCTCTCAGCCTTATATGCAATCTCAATGAGGCTATCCACATCAATGTACTTTTCCACTACGCGTGCCAACTTGTCAAANAAAATTTCATACTCCTTCTCATGTGCGGGAACCAAGCCGAGATGCCTGTACGGCATATCTATATTCTCTCTCGGAATCGTCCCAAAAACCTTCACTCCAGTAAGCTTTTCAACAGCCATTTTCACTCTTTCCGCATGTCTTGGATTTCCAATTTTGTTCAAAATCACACCTTTTATGTCCACATCTCTATCAAAAACCTTATACCCATAGATCATCGCCGCAGCGGTTCTTGACATCCTCTCCACATCAGCAACAAGCATAACTGGAGCTTTCAGGATTTTGCAAACATGGGCTGTACTTCCCTCTTCCTCCACAGCATCGTGTGAATCAAACAGCCCAGTTTTTCCTTCTATAACCGCGATGTCCGCATCCTTGGAATTTCGCTGGAATGTTTCCAGAATACTGTACGAGTCCATCATGAAGCTGTCGATATTCCTTGATTTTCTGCCCGTCGCAAAATAGTGAAAACCTGGATCGATGAAGTCGGGACCCACCTTAAAAGGTTGGACAGAGTAGCCTCTATTCCTCAGGGCCCTCATGATACCTATGGAGACCATAGTCTTTCCAACCTTGCTCTTAATTCCAGCAATCGCAATCCTCGGGATGTCGAGGTACATCACAAAAAACTTTCAGAGTGGGGTTCAAAAAACTTCCCTTTCAGAAGCCTTAGCTCAAAAACATCTCGAATCTCGAATTACCTCAAAATGACAGAAAAAGGAAGGGNTAAATTTTTCATGCTACTCATAAACAAGAGCGTTTGCAATGAGCTCAGCAATTCCTTTCCATTCCACATCGAGTTTATGCCAGTTAATAATTTCTCTGAACTGTCCCTTACAGTTGGAGCACGCTAAAGCCACTATTTCCGCTCCCGTTTCCCTTATCTGATTTGCCTTTATCTTCCCATAGGTCTCCATCCTAAATGTCATGAAGTCGTCCTTATGCATGATGGCAAATCCACCTCCTCCACCACAGCAGACACTCATGTCTCTGTTCGGCTCCATCTCTCTGAAATCCTTGCAAACCGCATTTAGAATTCTCCTTGGTTCATCGTAAAGTCCACCGAGCCTTCCGAGTTTGCACGGATCGTGGTAGGTGACAGGCATCGGATTCTTTTCAGGATCTACCTTTATTTTCCCCGTCCTGATCAGTTCATCGAATAGCTCAAGGACGCTTATAACCCTAACATTCCTCCATTCCGGATAGATATCCTTGTACAGGAACTTCAGTGCTTCATATGCATGTCCACATTCTCCAACAACCACCGTTTTGGGTTTCAGCTTTTTAACAACTTCCAGATGTAGTCTACCTATATCGGTAAGCTCCTTATCGCTGAAGAACAAACCATAGTTAACGACATCATTCGTCCCGTTTTCGATCGGTGTGTTATATGTCCAGTCAAGTCCCGCTGCATTCAGTACTTCCACCTGCCCTATTATGGTGTCGAGGAAAGCATAGTAGTCTCCCGCATTGTTTATGACAAGGTAATCCGCCCCGACTTTATCAACGGGAATTTCAACCTCAATTCCTTTTTCATCCTCCAAATCCTCTTTTATGAACTCGAGAGTATTTAGAAAAGCCTCTGATGGTGTTTTTGTAGCATTTCCGTACTCTTTTTGATAGAGTGTGCCCTTATGGTATATCTCATCTGGAGCTATCCCAAGCTCATACAGAATCTTCCTTGTCTCCCTCGTTATAAGTCCGTTGTCCACTCCAATAGGACAGACATAGGCACATCTCCTACAAACAGAGCACCTATATGCGGACTCAGCCAATGCATTGATGTCTTCCTCGCTGACATCCTTCGCTCCAACCAACCCTCCAAAAATCTTTCCCGTTAGTGTGAAGTGCTTTTTGTAAATTCTTCTCAGCAAATCAGAGCGATATACCGGATGATATATCTCTTTCCTACCGCTCGCAACATAAAACGGGCAAGCTTCAGCACATGTGTTGCACTTGACGCATAAATCGAGAGAGGTCAGCAGAGGTAACCAGAAAGTCCAGTTTTCTTCCCTGCTGAGCATTTTCTTGAAAGCCTGAATAAACCTCTCCTTCTTGGGTTCATCCGGCTTTAATATTTCATCCGATAAGGCTCTATATTCATCAAAAACCCTTCTCATCTTATCTTCCATAGAAACCACCTCAGTGTACACCCCATCTTATTTTATCCCATGTGAAGTACTTTGCAAAGAAGTGAACCATCGAACTCAGGGGGAGATAGATTACAAACACCTCCACCAAGAGCAGTGCATAGAAGAACTCAGTACCGAACATCCATGGATTCGGAGATAGGTAGATTATGCTCAGAAGGTAATCCCTTATTTTGTAACTGAAGAAGTCGGAGTAAAGTGCCACTGCAGAAGTCGCAAGTAGTAGGAGGAGGTTGAAGTATTGCACCGCATTGGAGATCAACCTCATCTCAGAACTCGAGAGTCTCGTCAGTAAAAGCAAAACGGATCCTACTAAAACACCCAACGCTCCGAGAATCCCAAGATAATAAGCATTAACACCTATCACTGTTAACAAAAGCCACAAACCGAGAGCATACAAGCCATAATGCAAAAGCAGTGATTGAAACCACAATTTCCTGTTATAATTTAAAACCTGATACAATACGATGATCTCCCTCAACATCTCTGCGATCTGTTTTCCTCGAGTTTCTGGAACCGGAAAAAGTTCCCAATCAAGATTTCTCGGAGCGGTAGCCCATTTCAAGCCCCTAACAATGACTGCAATTATGAATACACCTATTGCGATGTACGGCATTACAATTCCTACGAAATATTCCCAACCATCCATTCAGAACACCNCAGTTATACTCCATAAAATTAGTTATTTAAATATTTTGTTTTCATGAAAAATTTTGTATTTTTATTTATTTGGCTAATGAATTAAATTAGAAAAAATTATAATTATTTCTTATTAAAAAAAGGACAAAAATTATAGAATATAAAAATTTACAAAAATTAAAATAAAAATAGGAAAATTACTTCAGCGATTTGCCGAGAGCTTTAAGAATAGAGAATATCGCTCCCATTCCCCTCTGCACATCCTCATCTCTCATTGCAGAGAACATACCAAACGCAGAAACCTTCTTGATCTCCTCTTCATCAAGCTTTCGGAAGCCTTCAACCACTCCACTCATCATTTTCTGAAATGCTGGTTGCTTCAGAATTGCTGTTAGCTCAGCGAGGACTTCGAATGTTCTTTCCATCTCTTCTGTATTGATTTTGCCCTCTCCATCAACCACCATCGACTCTACGAGCTTTGTTAAGGGTTTTTTGAGAACGAGCGTGTACTCCAAAAGCTTCCATGTTTCATCATCGTCGAGCAACTCTCTGAGCCTGTTTATCTTCGGTGCAAGTTCCTCTGAGAGTTCCTTGAACTTGGGTACCGCTTCGTCCATGAATACCTTTCCTGCTTCCATTAGGTTGAGCAATTGCAGAAGGGAGTCGATGTTTTG
>MTMT01000109.1 GCA_002010195.1 Archaeoglobus sp. JdFR-32 | reverse complement strand
TTCAAGATCAAGGTCGATGCTGGAGCAACACCCAAAACTTACGGACTGAATCTCGAGGTAAAATACAAAGACCCCGAGGGGGAGTGGGTAATCAGTGAGCCAGTAAAAGCCTTAATCGAAGTCACACCAAAAACGGGACCAAGCACATCGCTTATAGTTGGAATCTTAGTCGGTTTAGTGTTAATAGGAGCTATAGCTTATAAAATCCTGAGGAAATAGGNGAAATAGGGAGGAAAGGGAAGTAAATGCTGGAGAGAACTCTTACCACAATCTCAAGATTTATTGCCCGTCACCCTGGGATAGTTCTGGTCTCCGTTGTTTTCATCCTTATTTTATCCACCATATCCGCATCTAATGTGAGGTTCACATCTACCGAGTATAAGGAGTACTTCCCGCCCGGTGATGTTGTTTTTTCCCAGTCACAACTCTATCAGAAGGATTTTGGAGTGAGAGAGGATAGTGCATTCATATACATCAAAGGAGANGATGTAACCAGCAGAGAGGTTCTTGAGTACATGCTCGAGCTTGAGAAAAATTTGAAGAAACTCGATGGAGTGGGCTCGACAGTCTCTCCCGCATCCATTGTTGTGGAAGTCTACGGCTCTCTGCCCTTGGATACTGCAATCCTAAAAAGGCTTCTGGATCTTTATGCTAAGGATTTGATCCCGAAACCAACTATGGCTTTGATAATGGTGGAGATTACCACCACATCGCACGAGAAGACTAATGAACTGGCACAGTTGATTGAAGGAGTTATACAGTTCACACCCAAGCCAATAGGAGTTACAGCCCAAGCAACGGGTACACCCATGATAGGCTATCAGATTATAGAAACCACAAGGAAGAACACCGCGTTCATGACGAATTTTTCCATACTCCTGATGGTTATCCTCCTTTTAATAACCTTCAGTGGTGTTGTGAGGAAGAAGTATATGGCATTTATGCCTCTCCTGATCTCAGTATGTGCACTAACGCTTGTAATGGGTCTTCTTCCCATACTTGGAATTCAGCTTACAATGGACATCTCTGTAACTTTGCCCATTCTGATAGGACTGTCCATCGAATACGCTGCTCAGATTCAGAACAGGTTCGAAGAGGAGATAAGAGAGGGGAACAGAAAGGAGGAGGCAGTTGTTCTTTCAGTTTCAAGAACTGGATTGGCAGTCATTCTTGCTATGCTTACAACAATAATCGGTTTCATGTCTATGACTGTTACAAGAATGCCTATGATGGTTAAATTTGGGTTTATAATGTCTATCGGTCTTGTTTTTGCTTATCTCTTGTCTATAACCTTCTTACCGTCGATACTTAGCATTCTTGAGAGAAATAACGAGAAAAGTGGTAGAGGTAGAGAAAACAGGAGTCATGCTGATGGAATGAACAAAGCAGGGAACACAGGTAATAAATCCGGAATTCTGGAGAAGGGTTTAATCTTAGTATCTGGATTTACTGCATCGAATCCGAGAAAAATTCTTGCAATAGCGATTCTCTTCGTAATAATCGGCTACTACGCCAACTCGCAGATTGAGCTTGAGACCGATACGAAAAAGTGGTTTCCGCAGGATTTACCTGCGATGATAAGATTTAACGAGCTTGAGAGGATAATGGGTGGGCAATACATCTACACGGTTGTTTTAAGTTCGGATAACTTTGATTNAGATATTCTGAGAAAGTCAGATGAACTTGCAAAGTACATCGTGCAGAAAGAGGAACTCGTTTACGATTATCGGTCNCTGTCATCGATTCTTAAGGAGTTCGGCAAACTTCCAGAAAACGATGCAGAGCTATCTGTTTATATGAGCATGCTCCCGGAGGAGCAGATAAAGAGATACAAGAGTGGAACGATGATAACTCTTCAGCTTTATACGGATGCGACAACTCACGAGCAGAGGATATCGCTTATCGAGAATCTAAAGAAAGACATCCAGTATTTTGGATGGGATGGAGAGTACTACATTACGGGTTCACCTGTTATAATGGCTCATCTCGGAACCATAATGTACAACAGCCAGTTCATAATAACTATGTCTGCATACGTTCTTATTGTCGTGCTTCTACTCTCTGTTTACCGGTCGCTTAAGAGGGCTATAGTTCCCTTGCTTGCGATCTCAACGGTAATAGGTGTTACTAATACATTCATGTTTATTTTCGGTATAAAACAGACGATGATCTCGATCTCCCTTAATGCTATAATTCTTGGTCTTGGGATAGACTTTTCGATTATGGTGTCTGAGAGGTACTATGAGGAGAGAAAAAGGTTTTCTCCGGTGGAATCAGTAAGAAAAACCATAGAAAGAACAGGAAAAGCGGTAGTTACATCTGCATTCACGATGGCTGGCGGATTTGGAGCGGTTGTTTTCTCCGATTTCCCAGCTCTTAGCGATTTTGGATTCATGGCTCTCGTAGCGATTATTTTCAGCTTGGTTTCTGCTCTAACCGTAGTTCCTGCATTTCTCATGATAACTGAAAGGGTTAATTTCTCTCTTAACTCGAATTTTTCGAGAAATTTCTCAAAGAGTTGAGTTTTCGAGGAGTTGAAAACTTTCTGCAACCAATCGAAAGTTTTAAAAGTAGAGCAGACTTATAGATTACTGCCATAACATGGCTTTTTTTGAAAAATCAAAAAAAGTAGAAAAAGTGATACAACATGATGCAGGAGAAGATATATAAAGGAACTACAACAGTTGGAATGATTTGTAAAGACGGAATAGTGATGGGAACGGAAAAAAGAGCGACGATGGGTAATTTCATAGCGAGCAAGAGGGCTAAGAAGATATACCAAATAGCGGACAGGATTGCTCTGACTACCGCTGGTAGTGTAGGGGATGCACAGTTCCTTTACAGGATAATAAAGGTTGAAACGAATCTTTATGAGATACGAAAGGAGAAGAGACCAACGGTTAAGGCTGTGGCAACTCTTGTTTCCAACATTCTGAATCAGACGAGGTATTTTCCATACTTCGTTCAGCTTCTCATAGGTGGAGTGGACAAAAGAGGCCCATCCGTTTTCTCCATCGATCCGATCGGAGGAGCCATCGAGGAGCAGGACATAGTTGCAACGGGTTCNGGGTCTCTAACAGCTTATGGTGTTCTTGAGGATAGGTATTATGATGGAATATCTACGGATGAGGCTGTAGAGGTTGTGGTTAGAGCAATATATAATGCTATGAGAAGGGATTCTGCTTCTGGAGATGGAATAGATCTTGTTAAAATAACCCCTGAAGAATATGTTCAATTTGAACCGAAACAAATCGATGAAATCATTCAAAAGATTTCTAAAAGATAAACAATTTTTCCATTATTTTAGTAGTTTTTGGATGATACGATGTCGGTCAAGGAATACATTGCTGAACTAAGGGAAAAAATTGTCTCATCCCTACCGAAAGGTGTAAGAGTCAGGAATATCGAGTTTGAAGGACCACAGCTTGTGATATATGTGGATAATCCACAGGAAATAGCGGAGAGTGGAGATATAATCAAAAAACTGGCAAAGGACTTGAGAAAGAGGATTGACATCAGGCCTGATCCGAGAAGCCTCAAACCGCCGGAGGAAGCGAAGGAAATAATAAAGCAGATTGTTCCCGAAGATGCTCAGTTAACATCATTCTTCTTCGATCATGAAAACGGAGTAGTCATAATCGAAGCTGAAAAACCGGGTGTTGTTATAGGAAAGCAGGGAGTAATGCTCAGAGAAATAATGAAAGCGGTAGGATGGAGTCCTAAGGTTATAAGAACTCCGCCTATAAAGTCTAAGACTGTTGACAGTGTAAGACAATTCATTCTCTCTTTTAAAGACGAAAGAAAGGAAATTCTGAAAAGAATTGGAGAGAAGATTCACAGGGGAGTTCTTTACGATTATAAGTGGGTTAGGGTTACATTTCTCGGAGGTTCAAGGGAGGTTGGGAGAAGCTGTTACCTCCTTCAAACCCCGGAAAGCAAAATACTGATCGACTGCGGGGTTAATGTTAGCAATATCCAGCAATCTCCGTTTCTAAATGCACCAGAAGTTCAACCTTTGGACTCCATTGATGCGGTGGTCATAACTCATGCCCATCTGGATCACTGTGGTCTCGTTCCCGTGCTGTACAAATACGGATACAGGGGCCCAATCTACCTGACACCGCCAACAAGAGACTTGATGGTCCTACTGCAACTTGACTTCATAGAGGTTGCATCAAGGGAAGGCAATCCAACGGTTTACGAGTCGAGCTTCATCAGGGAAGCCCTGAAGCACACGATTCCTATAGATTACGGTGTTGTTACAGATATAAGCCCTGATGTGAGGTTGACATTCTACAACGCTGGGCACATTCTCGGATCATCAATAGCTCACTTTCACATCGGCGAGGGGTTATACAACATAGCCTTCTCTGGTGACTTCAAGTTTGAAAGAACGAGGCTGTTCGATAGAGCGGAAACAAACTTTCCAAGGCTTGAAGCACTTATAATGGAGGCAACTTACGGTGGAAGCCAAGACTTCCAACCCACGAGGAAAGATGCTGAAGAAGCTCTTGTTAAGGTAATAAATGAAACGATCTCAAGGGGAGGCAAGGTGTTGATTCCAACATTCGCGGTAGGAAGGAGTCAGGAAGTCATGATGGTGCTGGAGGAGGCTCTGAGAAACAACAAGCTTGTAGATGTGCCGGTTTATCTTGATGGGATGATATATGAGGCTACAGCAATCCATACCGCTTATCCGGAGTACCTCAACTCAATTCTGAGAGATATGATATTTCATCACGGTCTAAACCCGTTCATATCNGAGAAATTCATAGCAGTGGACTCGCAATCGAAAAGAATTGATGTCATAGATGAGAGCAACCCGTCAATCATCCTAGCAACTTCAGGTATGCTGAACGGAGGACCGGTGATGGAGTACTTCAAGAATCTTGCGGGAGATGAGAGGAACACCATAATCTTTGTCGGTTATCAGGCGGAGGGAACTCTTGGAAGAAGAATTCAGAAGGGATGGAAGGAAGTGCCCTTCTCTTCGAATGGTAAGAGGGAGGTTGTTGAGGTTAGGATGCAAGTTGAGACGGTTGATGGATTCTCGGGGCATTCTGATAGAAGGCAGTTGATGAACTATATCAAATCACTCAGCTCAAAACCTGAGAAGGTAATTACCGTGCACGGAGATGAATCCAANTGCATTGATCTCGCATCAAGCATTTACAAAACATACAGGATGGAGACGAGAGCACCGTTGAATCTGGAGACGATAAGATTCGTTTGAGTATGAGNGTTTTAGCTTTTTTTGGATATTCAAATTCCGGTAAAACAGCGGTTTTGTCAGAAGTCATCTCTAAGTTAAGTGACATGGGTTATCGTGTTGGTGTGGTGAAGCACTCAGACAAGAACTTTCAGGTAGATGTGGAGGGAAAAGACTCACACAGGTTGTACAATGCTGGTGCGGATGTTTTTGTTCTTTCCCCGGTGAAAATGGCTATGCACACCCATGACGGTTTAGAGTTGGAAGATGCGGTTCGGTATCTGGATGGTTGTGATATACTTCTTGCAGAAGGGTTTAAAAAGAGTTTTCGAGATGGAGTAATGGTCGTGAAGAATAGAGAAGAATTTGAGGATTTGACCAACACAGTAATTCGAAATGAAAACAAATCTTTGGATAAATTCATTTCTCCCAAAATACATCTTGTAATCTGCTTGGGTGAGAATATAGATGGTTTAACAAGCTATCGTGTGGTATCATCTGATGAAATTGATAAAATTGTGGAGTTCGTCGTTCAATTTTTTAAAAAAGTATGAATAAGTGGATTATTTATTTGTATTAATGCATACAAACGGGAAAATTGAGAAACAGGGAAATATTTAACTTTAGTGACTGTAAAGAAGAGGTATGGAGCTGATTTGCACATCATGTAAAAAAGCTCACCCTTTCGATGAACCGCTTCAGAAATGTGGGTGCGGAGAACCTTTGGAAGTAAACACCATCGAAGGTTCAGTTAAGAGAGGGAGAACTGTATGGGATAGGTTCAAAGAGTTTTTCCCGTTTTTTGGTATCGATCTGATGAGGAAATACTCGTTGGGGGAGGGAGATACACCGGTGGTTGAAGTTCCAGAGATAAGCGATTCACTGAAGAACAAGGTATTGTTGAAGAATGAAACTCTAAATCCCACTTGGTCTTTCAAAGATAGAGGGACTTTAATAGGTGTTATCAGAGCTATAAACCTTGGATTCAGTAAGATAGGAACTGTATCTACGGGAAACATGGCTGCATCAGTTTCTGCTTATGGTGCAAGAGCAAATCTGGAAACAACGGTTTTGGTGAAAACCGATATCCCGGAGGAGAAGATATATCCAATCCTCATATACGGTTCGAGGTTGATCGAAGTTTCCGCACCTTTTGGGGAGATATACAGGAAAAGTCTTGAAGTTGGTGTGAGAAAAGGAGTGTACTTCATAAATTCCGACGAACCTTTTAGGATTGAGGGGTACAAAACAATAGGGTTTGAGATCGCTGAGTATTTCGACTATCACATCGACGCCGACTACATTGTTGTTCCAACTGGAGCAGGAGGGTTGTTAAGAGGTATTTACAAGTCTCTGAAGGAGCTNAAGGAGTCCGGATTAATAGATAGAATACCGAGGTTTATCTCAGTCCAAGCGGAGGGTTGTGCACCGATTGTTACCGCTTTTGAGGAGGATAGAAAAGTCATTCCGGTTCAAAATCCGAAAACCATAGCTGGAGCGATAGCTGATCCATATCCTCCGAGTGGAAATGAGGTTCTCAGGATAATAAGGGATAATGGCTTGGCGATCTCCGTTACGGATGAGGAGATACTTGAATCTCAGGAGTTTTTGGCAAGATATGGTATTTTTGTTCAACCAGCATCTGCGGTCACCATAGCTTGCATCAGAAAATTGAGTAACTCTGGAATCAGAGGTAAAAAATTTCTGTCTGTTCTTACCGGCTCTGGGCTGAAAGTCATATCAACCGCGGAAAAAATAGTAAAGAAAAGAAAAATTGAGATTCCGAAAACGCATCTCGATAAACTCGAAAATCTCCTTTAAACTTTAAAATCTCCTGTGCTTACTCCATTACTTCTGCAAACCCGTACTTTCTTAGAACCCTGACAATCTTAACTTTGACCTCGTCGTTTAAGCTCACATTCGGGACAAACAGAACATAGCCGTCGATTCTGGCAATGCCATCCCCTTTTTCACCTATCGCCTCGATTGTCACAGTTCTTACATCTCCTTCATTTACGGGAGGATTTCTCCCAAAATTTCCGAAATTTTCCAATTTAATTACCTCCGAATTTAATTTCCAATACTTATCTTTGAAGTTATATATACCTTTGGGTCAACCTTGATTTTTGGAGGTGATTTGCCTCATATTGTCTATGATTTTAGCAGTTTCTTGATCATCTCCACGAACTCCTCCCTTTTTAGCGGTTTTGGTATAACGGTTTTCGCTCCAGCAGAGAGCNTATCTTCCCCAAGTTCTGGAGCATAGGCGGTAACTCCAACAACTACCGCATCGGGGTTAATTCTCTTAATTTCTTTTGTAGCGGTTATTCCATCCATAACCGGCATTTTAATATCCATCAGAACCAAATCAGGAAGATGTGAAATGTATTTTTCCACACCCTCCTTTCCGTTAACAGCCTCAATTACCTCGAACTCACCTGATAACATTGCTTTGTAAATTCTTCTGAGGAGTTCATCATCATCAACCACGAGTATCTTTTTCCTCATTACTATTATTACATACGGAATGAGGATAAATAGCTTTTGGAATTCATCATTTTTCGAACCNGATTCATTTTTTTCTTTTGTTTAGTGGAAAGAGAAAATTAAAGTTGTTTTTCAATAACTAAAATCTTTCTAAATTTTATAGCTTATCAAAAATTTTTTGTAGTTTATTGTTGTTTAACTCTTTATGTCACTTCTCGCTCCAGAGATTGAAAAGATGGAGAAAAAGAAGGATATAAAGGGTCTTATAAAAATGTTGAAAAATAAAGATGACTATAAGAGGTGGAGGGCGATAATCTCGCTGAAAAATATAGGTGATGAGAGGATTTTACCTTACATTATCCCATTAGTAGAGGATANGAACGAATATGTTAGGTTGAGAGCCTTGGAGGCTATCGGAGAACTCGGTGGGGAGAGGTGTATAAAATACATCATCAGATGCCTTAGAGATAGAAGTGAGCATGTTAGGAGAAAGGCTATGGAGATCATTCTTAAATTTGATAAAGACAGGGTATATTCTTTGAAAAAGCTCCTGAAGAGTAAAGATAGAAGGGTAAGAAAGGCTGTAGCACAAATCCTGTCGAGGAAAGGATGGGTACCCGAGAACCAGATGGAGGAGATATGTTTTTTGATTGCAAAGGAGGATTGGGTTAGATTGTCTGCTCTGGGCAGAACAGCAATCCCTTTTTTGGTTGAGATGCTTGAAAGCGGAAGTTTGGATTTGAAGGTTAATATAATAAAAGTTCTTGGAGATATTGGAGATTCTTCAGCACTGAGTGTTTTATACAGGTTGATAAGGGATGAGGAGGAGATAATTAGGCTCACCTCGGTGGAAGCCATCTTCCAAATCACTGGAACAGTTCCAGATTCCGTATTGGAGTTGCTGAATGACGAAAGTCTTAATGTCAGGCTTAAAGTNATCGAGCTTATGGGTAGGAGTGGCGATGAGAAGTTTATTCCGTATTTGAAGGATATGTTGAGGAGCAAGGATAGGTTCATTAGGAGGTACTCTGCCCACGCTCTTGAGAACCTGAAATGGACTCCTGAGGGTGAGGAGGATCTGATCTACTATAAAATCGCAAAAGAGGACTGGAGTAGTTTTCCCCCCTCTGCAGTGGATATACTGCTAGAATTCATTGATGATGAGGATGAGGGTGTTAGATCTGGTGTTGTGGAAGCTCTCGGTCACCTTAGGAATCCAAAGTGCGTGGATGCGTTAATCAGAAAGCTGAATGATGAGAGCCAGTATGTGAGGTGGAGGTCAGCAGAAGCTCTCGGTATGATTAAGGATAAAAGAGCGGTGGAGCCATTAATATCCGCACTATCTGATGAAAGCGAGTATGTCAGATGGAAGTCAGCGGAGGCTCTTGGGGAGATTGGAGATAGCAGGGCGATAGAGCCTTTGCTAAGGTGTATGGAGGATGAGAGCGAGTATGTCAGATGGGCTTCCGCGGAGGCTCTGTGGAAGATAAGGATGGGGATTGGATCGTAATCGGATTTATTAGACATGCATCATGATTATAATGAAAAACTTTATTTATTATACCTTAATTTAAAGTATTGCTGAGGGGTAGTTTTACTTCGGATGGGGTGAGTGAAATTACTGAAAATGCAGATAGAAATAAAAAATTAAAGGACAAAATTATAAAAAAAGTGGATGAAGAGAAGGNTGAAATACCAGAGGGATTGATGTATGGGGGAGGTTTTGACTCGATTTTGCCCCCTCCAAAGGCTGAGAAGGTTAGTGAGAAGTTGGAAGTAGGGAAAGGCATGGGTAANGTGGAAGGCGAGGGTGAAAAGCCGAAAGTAGAGCAACAAAAGGAACCTGAGCTGGACTTGACTCCTGAAGCGAAGCAGAAGCTGGAAGTTGAAGAAGAATTAACCTCTTATGAGAAAATAGAAGGGGCGGTTGAGGAGAGAGTAGGAGCAGTCGAAGAGCAAGTATCCGAACAAATTGGGCAGACATCAGAGCAAGTAGGAAGATCAACAGAGGCTGTAGATAAGCAGGTGGATTTGGAAGAAATCACAAAGGAAATTCCAGAATTGAAGTTCAAGGAAGAAGAAAAAGTAGAGTTGGATGAGATTGAAAAACACGCAATAGAATCAATTGAAAAAGCTAAAGAAAAGAAGAGAGTATTTGTTGGGGTTAAAAAAGAAAAGGAAGAGGAAGAAGGAGTAGATGAGGATAAGGAGGATAAGAAGGGTAAAAAGAAGAAAGAGAAGAAAGAGAAAAAGAAAAAGAAAGAAAAGAAGAAGGTAAAACCCTTGTTTGATCCATACGATCCTGAAAAACACGGAACACTTATCGAATATACCCCTCCTCCCGGATGGGAGATAATAGACGAGTACTGGATAAAAGAACACTATTCCAAGGTTTACATCATTCACAGTGACCTCCATCATGATCAGAGATATATTGTTGTGGAGCCAAAGTTGAATCCATTTGAAATGGAGGTTTATTACGAGTTGAAAACGATTTTAAAGGATGAACTGGAGAATGTAGAGTTAGAGGAGGAAAGTGTGAAAGAGGTGGTTTTAAANGAGATAGTTGATAAGCTCGTGAGAAGCATCGGCGTTAAAATAGGTCCCAACTCTTATTACAAGATCCTTTACTATCTCGTACGAGACCTTGTTCACTACGAGAGAATCACAACATTTATGGAAGACAAACTTCTTGAGGACATCTCATGCAATGGATACAACATTCCGATCTTTGTTTATCACCGAAATTACACCAACCTTGAAACGAATGTGCTGTTCGATGATCCACATGAGCTTGATGCGTTTGTGATCTCACTTGCCCAGAGATGCGGGAAGCACATTTCCATAGCAGATCCGATGGTCGATGCAACGATGCCGGATGGGAGCAGAATCCAGATGACCCTCGGCAGGGAGGTTACTGATCGGGGTTCAACATTCACGATAAGAAAATTCAGGGAGGAGCCGGTAACACCCGTGGATTTGGTTGCTTGGAAGACATTCTCGGCGGAGGAAATGGCTTATCTCTGGCTCTGCATAGAGAACAAGAAGAGCCTAATTTTTGCCGGCGGTACTGCGAGCGGTAAAACCACATCCATGAATGCGATATCTCTTTTCATCCCGAGAAGAGCCAAGATCGTTACGATTGAGGATACGAGAGAGATAATGCTACCCCACGAGAATTGGATTCCCGCGGTTACGAGAGATGCATTTCATGGGGACAAAAGCTCCATTGACATGTATGATCTACTGAAAGCAGCTTTGAGGCAAAGACCGGAGTTCATAATTGTCGGTGAGGTTAGGGGAAAGGAGGCACTAACTCTGTTTCAGGCTATGAGCACTGGACATACAACTTACTCCACCCTTCATGCGGATACTGTAAGCGGTGTTATACATAGGCTTGAGAATCCACCGATTGGTGTGCCGAGAGCCATGATTGATGCTCTCGATATTATAAGCATACAAGGACAGACTTATGTTGGAAAAAAAAGAGTTCGAAGGAACATGGAGATAAGCGAAATTGTTGGGCTCGATCCGTACACGAAAATGCTTAGAACATCCACGATATTTCAGTGGGACTCCGTTAGAGACACGCATAAGGTTGTCGGAGCATCAAAAACTTTGGAGGANATCAGGAAGTCAAGGGGGTGGAGNGTTAAGCAATTGCAAAAGGAGCTTGAGAGAAGAAAACAAGTTCTTGAATTTATGGTAGAGCACAACATCAGAGAATTCAAGAGTGTGGCGAATATAATACACGCCTATCAAAGCAACCCTGAAAGCATTCTTGAGAGGATGGAGATTCATGTCCCGTGATGTTTTAGGGTGGTTCTATGATTAAAGAGGCGAATTATTTGAGCTATATTGGATACAAGCTTTTTGGAGACAGGATAAGGAAGGAGAGACACAAGTACTACTACTTGGAAAAATCTTTAAGGCAGGCTATGATCTCAATGCCACCGGAGATGTACATAGCAACCGCGCAAATCATCTCTGTAATTTTTGGACTCATAGGTGCCCTAATCGGACTTTTGACCGCTTTCTTGGTTGTTCAAGTCATCGGATTGCCTGATGTAATTTTTCCGATAAATCTCCCCCAGCCTGTATACACATACTGGATGATATATCGTCCGTGGGTTGTAGCTGGTTTTCTTGCCATCCTGATAACGGTTGTTCTGTACTATATTGGGTATCTGCTATTCAAAATATATCCAATGACGGTAATNAGTGACAGGAAGAGCAAGATAAATCGAGTTTTGCCCCACGCAATAACCTACATGTATTCTCTGAGCAAGGGTGGGATGAACATCGTTGAGATCTTTAAAAGCCTTGCGGAGAATTACGAGGTGTATGGTGAGGTATCCATAGAGATTTCCAGAATAATACGAGACATGGAACTTCTTGGAAAAGACCTGAGGACTGCCTTATCTGATGCCATTGAGTTATCACCTTCTGAGAATTTGAGTGAGTTCTTCCATGGGTTGATAACCATTATTGATAGTGGAGGAGATGTTACGAGATACTTCGAGGAGAGAGCAGAGTTCTATTTGGAGAGAGCTAAGCAAGATCAGAAGAACTTCCTCGAATTTCTCGGATTAATGGCGGAAAGCTACATAACCGCATTCGTTGCGGGACCGCTTTTCCTGATAATCATTCAGACTGTCATGGTTGTGATGGGGCAGGGGAACGATATAGCACTCTATGCGATAATCTACCTTGTCATTCCTATCGGGTCATTCTTCTTTGCGGTGGTGATTAAGCTATTAACACCAGTAGAGGAATCTTCTGTGCCAAAACTAAGGGAGAGCTTCGGAGTAATCAAGAAAAATCTTAAGACGGATGAGTTTGAGGACGAAATCAAAAAGTTCCATAAAAAGCTGAAATCGTGGAACTTCAAGAAGACCTTGAAGAACCCGTTAAGACCCGTAAAAGAGAAGCCGGTTTATGCATTTATATTCTCACTTCCGCTTGGGATTCTGTTTATGTTGTACGGATTTATGCTCTACCCGTATAGAATGGGAATGGATTTCATGAACTGGTTCTTCTATTTCGATGACTACATGTTCATATCCATAGTTATAATCTTCCTTCCATTCGTTATATTCTATGAATCTGGAAGGAGAAGGATAAAAACCGCTCTCAGACTGACACCAGTCTTCCTTAATAAGCTCGCATCCGCGAATGAGAGTGGAATGCCCATATACAGGGCGATAACTATGATTGCAAAATCNGATACATCTCCGCTTAGGAAGGACATCGTGAAGATAAAGTCGGATCTCGACTGGGGTATCAGCTTGAACGACGCTCTTGTAAGGTTTGCAAACAGACTTAGAGTATTCGAACTTTCAAGAACGATAACCTTGCTTAACGAAGCTCTAAAGTCTACAGGAAATGTTACAGAGGTTCTGATGATCTCTGCAAAGGATGCATCGAATGCGGAGCTGATGAGACGAGAGCGACTGACGAACATGTTCATGTATGTGGTTATAGTTTACATAGCCTTCTTCGTTTTCATAGGGATAGTCTATATCATATCTACAACTTTCCTCTCCACTCTTGCAGAAAGTGCGGAAAAAGTTGCTGGAGCCGGAGGATCAGGTTTCACAATGCTTCAGGGCATTAACACTGAGACATACAAGAACATATTTATGCACGCATCAATATTTCAGGGAATTTTTGCGGGAATCGTTGCGGGAGTTATGGGAGAGGGGAGCATCTCTTCTGGAATAAAGCACTCCTTGGTTATGCTCGTTCTTGCGTATGTGTTGTTCAATGTGTTCATCTAAGGGAGGATTGAGAAGGATTAACACAGATTGAACACCCCTTCTATTTTTGGTTTTTTTAACCTGTTATCCCATCAGCCCTCCATCTCTTTAATCGCTGTTCCAATTCCCAATAAGACCAAACCCATTCCTAAGATTTGAATGGGTGTAAAGATCTCACCAAACAATATATATCCGAAGAATCCAGCTGATACTGGCTCTACAAGAGCGAATATTGGACCCTCTGTTACTTTGCAGTACTTTAAGCCGTAGTTGAACAAGGTGAATGCAACTGCGGTTGGGATGAGACCAAGCCCAATCAGCCACGGAATCTCGGAGTTGGATATTGACACTGGCATAGCAAGGGAGGGAAGCAAAATCAGAGAGGAAATTCCTAAATAACTGACGGTGATCTCAATAGATTCGAGATGGAGTCTTAGCTTCTTTATCACGAAGAAATAGAATGCATAGCATAGCCCGGCAACAAGTCCGAATATTATGCCGATATTTATGACTCCCTGATTCATCAGCATGAGGAACAATCCGAAAAGGCTTATTGGAAGAGCTATGAGAACTCTCGGGTTTATTCTCTCACCTGTTATGTAGGCTATAGGTATGACATAAACNGGGGCTAAATAAAGAAGTAATGCAGCCATACCGAGAGGAATCAGCTGAACCGAGAGAATGTATGTGGTGACCATAAGCACATTTATGATTGAGATCAGCACCAACAACCGGATATTCTTAAACTTAAGCCTCTCTTTTCTGGCTGATATAACTATGAGAAGGAACATAAAGCCGAAAAAGAATCTGAAAAATGTTAGTTGGATGTAGTTCATCTCGATGTTTCTGATAAATATGCCTACCGTACCCATAAAAATTGCACCGAGGATCACCGAAAATGTACCGATTATATCCTCTTTTTTCATAAGGTTTTTTGCAAAAAACAAAATAAAATAGTTTCCGTTGGCATCTGTTAGCAAACAGCGATGAATTTTTGATATGTTTAACATGATAATTGATGTTAAACAAGAAGGTGGGCACGCCTCGGGTCGATTCGCTTTGCGAAGGATCGCTCAGGACACCTTCTCCTCCCCGCAACCCCGACAGCGCCGTCCGTCCGGGGTAAGCCTGCTCCCTTCCGGGCCTGAGCTGGTTCCCCCGGCAAATACTGCCGACAGTCCCTCCGGACAGCCGAACAGTAACCGTCAGCCCGCCGGGACGGGGACTCTACGAAGGTGAAGAGAGCGAACCCCTTCGCTCCACGAACCTTCCCTCGGCTTCGGCTCCCGCATATCGACGGTTTCGGGTTACAGGGGACGCCGAACCCCCCAGCCTAGCCCACCATTATATTATCTCCCAACCGCTTATTAAACTTTGCGAAGGGAAATTAAGCTTATAAGCCTAAGGATGCTAAATTTCTGAATCCAAACTTTCGATTTGCACACTGCAGTCCAAAACCTTGCATCTCAGTCAAAATTTAAATATTAAGAAAGGGTAGATAAAATTATGAGAGATTTGCAGTCTCTTGTTGGACACATCACATCTAATCCGAGCAAAATGAAAATAATAGAAATACTAAAAAAGAAACCCTCCGACACAAGATACATCTCGAAGCACACTCGAATTCCAGAGAGTGTGGTAAGCGGTTTGATAAAGGAATTGGTGGAGGATGAGATTGTCTCTAAATCGGAAGATGTCCTCTCCTTAACAGAAAAGGGAGAAGAAGTTTACAGTCAAATAAAGGGTATGAGGTAGCACGGTTTNGATGTAATACCATCTCGAGGTGATTAATTTTATTTACAGTGGTCGGGGAAAAATTGTGTGGATAACGGTGGAAGCAACGAACTTAGGATAAGGGAGTTTGAAGGTGGTAAGGACAAAGTATTTGTGTTAAGGGACTTGATAGAGGTTAGGATTCCCAAGGAGACATATAACAGATTGATCAGAAGGAGGGATAAGGAGTACATAATCTCTTTTTGTGACCAGAAGAGAGTACTGAATCACATCACAAAAAGAGAGCTTGTTTTCATCACAAAAGAGAGTGGAATACCCCTGATGGGCAGTTCTGCTTTTGGTGTGATTGATAGGGGAACGAATCTAATCCAGATTCGTCCGGTAACGGGATGCAATCTCAGGTGCATATTTTGTAGCGTGGATGAGGGTAAAAACAGCAGAACGAGGGTAACAGACTATATCGTTGATCCAGACTACCTCTATGAGTGGGTGAAGGATGTCTCGGAGTTCAAGGGAAAGGGAGTTGAAGCACACATCGATGGGCAGGGAGAACCTATGATCTATCCGTACATGGAGGAATTCTTGGATAAGATAAGCAGAATAAGGGAGATATCAATAATTTCAATGCAAACTAATGGTGTTTTGCTCTCCGAAAGAAGATTTGATTTGTTGGAAGACTATATTACAAGAGTGAACTTGTCAATCAGTTCATTGGATGAGAAGGTCGCATCGCATCTGACCGGGGTTAGGTATCCGGTGGACAGGGTTAAAAGGATTGCAGAGGTAATTGCGAATAGCAGGGTTGATTTACTCATAGCACCGGTATGGGTTCCGGGGATAAACGATAAAGATATTGAGAAAATCATTGAGTTTTCCTTAGATATTGGTGCAGGGAAGAAATTTCCTCCCTTGGGTATTCAAAAATACATCCCGTACAAATTCGGTAGAAAGTTGAAGAATGTCGTCTCCTTTAAGGAGTTTTACGATAGATTGAGATGGTGGGAGAGGGAATTTGGAGTCAAATTGATTTTAAAGCCAGAAGACTTCGGGATGCACAAAAGAGAGCGATATCCTCAACCCTTTTCGAGGAATGACAAATCAGAGGGAAAGGTATTTGCGAGGGGGAGGATGCACGGTGAAATGCTTGTGTCTTCGAGAAACAGGGTAGTAACGATAAAAGGAAATCTCAAGCTNGGAGAACATGTCAAATTTAGGATAGTGAGGAGCAAGGATGGAATCTTTATGGGTGAAAAACTCTGAATTTCAAAATTTTGAAAAGTTCTGGAGATTCAAAAAATCTTGTAAAAATCTCAAAAAATGAAAAAATTTAAAATCGAATTTTCCCTTTAAAGGTTCATGAACCTGATTTTGTTGGGGGCACCCGGTGCGGGTAAGGGAACTCAAGCTGAGTTAATAGTTTCGAACTATGGTATTCCACAGATCTCTACGGGAGATATGCTGAGAGATGCAGTTGCAAGGGGTACGGAGCTTGGAAAAAAAGCTAAGGAGTACATGGACAGAGGAGAACTGGTTCCGGATGAGGTTGTTATAGGCATAGTGAAGGACAGATTGTCTCAGAAAGATTGTGAGAAGGGATTCATTCTCGATGGATTTCCGAGGACGATAAAACAGGCGGAAGCACTGGATGAAATTCTGAAAGAGCTTGGTAAGAAAATTGACGCGGTAATAAATGTAGCTGTTCCTGAGGAGGAAATCGTGAAAAGGATTGTTAACAGGAGGACTTGTANGGAATGCAAGGCAGTTTACCATCTGATTTATAATCCGCCTAAGGAGGATAATAAGTGTGATAAGTGCGGAGGAGAGTTATATCAGAGGGATGACGACAAGGAGGAAACGGTTAAAGAAAGGCTTCGAGTGTACAAGAGTCAGACCGAACCCCTTATCGAGTATTACGGTAAGAAAGGAATAGTTTACGATGTGGATGGTACAAAATCGATAGAGGGTGTATTTGAAGAGATTAAAAAGGTTCTTGACAACTTATAACCTTAAATAAATATTTCTTGCATTACTTTTCCATATTTTTCTTTTTTAATTAGCCAATCTCTGATTCTGTTCNTAACCTCTTCTTGCTGTCTTAGAAAGTGGCTTCCGTTAACTACTCTCAGAAAGTATTTTGGCTCTTTAGCCAGATCAAAGAGCTTCTCACCCTGTTCATAGTTTATGATCTGATCCGATGTTCCATGTACGATCAACTTTGGAATCTCGATTTTGTCTATCCATGACTTTGGCTCGAAAACCCTCATTTCTTCCAAGAATTTGTCTTTAAAGGATTCAAAGTCTTTTACACCCTTCAAAACCCCTGTAGCTTGATTATGAGCGTAGATTTCGCTCAGCATATCCTCTGTTATTGAATCAGAGCAACATNGCACCCCAACAAGTACTAAGTCTGTTACATTATTGCTCTTTGCGGTGACATATGTGGAAACAACACCACCCATGCTGAATCCAACTATTTTCACGGAGTTAAATTCGTTAACGAGTTCGAGTAAGTCGTTAACCCAGTTTTTTATGCTAAATATTCCATTACTTAAACCGGTTCCGGAAAAATCAAAGATTAATGAATTCAAACCGTTTTCGGAGAATTTTTTTGCGAGTTGATCGTATCCTTTTTCGATTACTGAACCCTTTTCGTAGGGCAATCCATGACATAAAATAACAACATCTTCGATGTGAACACGGATTTGTTTTCCTGAAAAGGTCGTGTCAATTTTCATGAGTAGATGTTTGAAGTGGATGTTTATCTATTTTGTGCAAAGGACAGGTATTTGTAAATACTGTGAAGTGAAAACACAGTTTAATAAAATATTCAAAATTAAAATAAAACTAATCAAAAAAGGGCCTTAATCTCGGGCNATCTCAACATCTTATTTCTTAGTCAGATTCCTACAAGTTTTTCGAGTTCCTCTAAGTCTTTTTCTGTTTTCTTGATCTCTTCTCTCTTCTTTTTTACGAGTTCTGAGACTATATCTTTGATGTCCAATGTTAGTTTGTAGCTCTTCAAAGGTCTTCCTTTACCCTTCTTTTTGAGCTCTCTCTCTTTGATCCAGTTCCATTCCTTCAGTTCTTTCATCGCTAAGCTTACTTCAGGTTGTCTGAGGTTTGCAGCTCTTTCTATATCTCTTGAAATAGCTTCACCTGATTTTGAGAGAAATACAACTACTTTTGCAATATTTCGATTCAAACCAGCATCAGAAAGTAATCTTACGATTTTTTCCTCCTTTTCGGTAAGTTCTTCTACCATCAATCACACCTCACAACGATGTTAAATTTTAGTTATACTATCAACTATATAAATATTTTTCCATTAAGCCATTTATTTAATTATCATAAATTGTAAAAAAGAGAGGAAATTCCGATAATTGGGAGAAGGAGGTTTATTATAACTATTCTTAATGAATTAAATGTTAATAAAAAGGCTTCTTTAAAAACATTGAATTAAAAGTCATAGTAGAATTAATATAAATTTTAATCTAATTTAGTGTGTCTCGATCCCTCAGGGGTGGAATGTCCTGAACTTTTACTGTTCGCGGTGGTTTGAGTGGTTTTNGAAAGTTGACAATGTAAACTGTTGTCGGAGGGGGTTTTGAATTAGCAAAAGTTTAATATCCGTGAGAGTAAACTGCTAACAATCTATGTAAAAAGCCGAGGTAGCCTAGCTGGTGGGGCGACGGACTCATAATCCGTAGGTCGCGGGTTCAAATCCCGCCCTCGGCATGAATAAAACTTTTTTCGCTACAAATATCAAACAGCCACACTTCTGAGTTTTTTAAACTTGCTGTTGGTTTTGATAGCATCCAATAAAATCAAAAAATTTTTATTTTTCATTACATAAAAATTTATAATGATTGAAGATATCGAAAAGATACTGGATGAGGTAGAGCGAATGGACATAGATCCCTATTCTGGTAGGTTGTTTGCGTATGTCTACGAAACTGGAGATGAAAATTTGAGGCGGATAGCTCATAACGCACTAATTCGATTCTCGGACAAAAACATCCTCGATTTTACTGTGTTCAGGAGCGCTATAGAGTTTGAAAAGGGTGTGGTCGGGTTTGCTAAGAAGCTGATGAACGGAGAAANTGCTGTGGGAAGTTACACATACGGAGGGACAGAAAGCATAATGCTCGCGGTGAAGTCCGCAAGGGATCTGTTCAGAAAAAGAAGTAATTCCACGCCGGAAATTGTGGTACCTATAACAATTCACCCGTCTTTTTACAAGTCCGCGGACTACATGGGGTTGAGGGTAAAGCGAGTAGGTATAGATGAGAGGAAGAAAGCCGATATAGATGCAATAAACGAGTCAGTAACTGACAGAACAGCGTTGATAGCTTTATCCGCTCCAAATTGGCCATATGGAACGGTTGATCCGATTGAAGAAGTGTCGGAAATAGCCCTTGACAGAAACATACCTTTACATGTTGATGCATGCCTTGGTGGATTTATACTGCCGTTCTTTGAGAAAATTGGTGAAAAAGTACCACTTTTCGATTTTAGGGTGGAAGGAGTGACATCGATCTCTCTCGACATTCACAAATATGGCTACGCTCNGAAAGGGGCATCCGTTGTGCTTTTCAGAACACCTGAACTGAAAAAACACTCGATGTATGTTGATGTATCCTCACCGGGGTATGTGTTTGTAAATCAAGCGGTGCTGTCTTCGAGATCTATCGGGCCATTAGCCTCAGCCTATGCGGTTATAAGGTATTTGGGTGAGGATGGGTACAAGAGCTTGGCAAAGAAAGTCTTATCTGCGAGGGATAAAATATACGGTGGGTTAAGAGGATTGGGTTTCAGAAGTGTTGGCGACATAGAGAGCAGTGTTCTGTCTCTCTACAATTCGGAGATTGAGCTCACGAGATTCGTGTCGAATATGAGNTTGCTTGGATGGCACACTCCTCTGCAGAGGGGTTTGAGTGAGTATAATATCCCTCTCAACATTCATCTGACGATCAGCCCCATCCACGATTCTTTGGCTGAAGAATTCATCAGGGATGCTGAGAAAGCCATAGAGATGCCCTCAGAAGAAACAACAATTTTCAATGCTATTAAAAGCGGAGATTTCCAGAAGATACTCGAATATCTTAACACTGGGAAGGTCGATTCCGCGGTAATTCCTTTAATTCTTGATGCGATACCCGAGGAAGTTGCGGTTGAGATGGTAAAAGAGATTGTGATTCGGTGGTTCGAATAGCTTAATCTATCATCTTCTCGAAGGGAATTGAGAGATGAATGGTACAGGGTGAGTAGCATGTCAAGCGGTATGCCAAATAAAGCGATACTGAATAGAGTGGATAGATTGATGATCTCCACGATTGGGTTCATTCTCATCGTATTCTCATCTCAAGCGATATGGGTGACATTCTCCCCTATTGCAACATATGTTGCAGAGGACTTAGGTGTTGAAGTAGAGCTTGTAGGATTTCTTGCGGTAACATATCCTGTTTTCTTTCTTCTGTTGACGATTCCGAGCGGTATTCTGCTTGACAAAGATTTCAAAAGGTGGTTTCTGTTTGGAGTGGTAACAACTTTCATCTCAGCGTTCGGAAGGTTGGTGAGTNTAAACTATCTTTGGCTGTTCTCCTGCCAGTTAGCTGGGGCGATAGGGCAGCCATTCCTGCTGAATGCATTTGTACCTTACGCATCTCAGACCTACAGTGAGGAGAAAAGACCCCGTATGATCTCCATTCTCAGTCTTTCAATGTACCTCGGCACGGTTTATGCCTTGGCTACCGGAACCAAGCTTTATGCGATGGGCGGTATAAGGCTTGTAATTCTCCCCATCTCCGTTATCTCGATAGCGGGATTGTTGCTCACTCTGTTTGGTGCTGGAAGGATGGAGTTTACAAGGGGTGTGGAGAGAAAGGTTGTAGATCGAATGGGTGAGGTCATCAGAAGACGGGACTTGTGGATCATCGGTGCTTTACTCGGCTTGGGTGTTGCAACATTCGACAATCTTGCAACATGGTTACAACCTGCGTTAAGGGATGTTGGACTTGAAGGTGTGGCAGGAGATGTGGTGGCGTTATCGATAATCCTCGGTTTGATAGGTGTTGCGCTAATTCCTGATAAAATTGCGGGGAGAGGCATCAGAACAATTTATCTCAGAACAATAATACCTCTGATAGCAGTATTCTTCGCGGTTCTCGTGTTTGCGATCAACAAGATTTTACTGTTCGTTTTTCTCCCGATTAGCGGATTTTTGATGCTACCCGCTTATGCAATTATCATGGACTGGATAGGAAAGTACTGTGGTAGAGATATTCACGGCAGTGCGACAGGTTTTGTTGGGCTTACGAGCAGAGCAATCTCCGTCGCACTTACAATCATTGCAGTGTATTTCATCGGAAATTCGAGAGTATATTTCACTTTCCTAACNGCACCTCTTGTGCTGGCTTTAATCTTGTCTTGGATTCTGCCGAAAGATGAACAGATGGGAATGTCGTAGTAGAGAGTATCGTAGTTTCACCTCTCGAGAAACCTCATCCAAAAGACCACTCCACAAACCGGAAGATATTTCTTCCTTATCTTGCGAACACCTCATAATGAGACCGGGAGTTGGTGTAGCGGTTGTTGTAAAGAAAGATGGTAAAATTTTGATAGGAAGGAGGAGTAGTGAACTGGGTTACGGCACTTGGCAGACTCCCGGCGGACACCTTGAGTTTGGAGAGAGTTTTGAGGAGTGTGCAAAAAGGGAAACTAAGGAGGAGACGGGAATCGAAATCGACAATTTAAGGTTTTTAGCAGTTACAAATGACATCTTTGAAAAGGAAGGGAGTCATTATGTCACCATCTGGATGTCAGCGGAATACAGGGGTGGGGAACCAAAAAGAGGTTGGTACTGGGAAGATATTGAAGACATCAGAAGGAAGAACCTATTCCTACCTGTGAAAAACCTGTTTAAGCTGGTTCACGATTTTTGATCTACCGCTCAAATCCTTACTGAGCGTCTGTCGGGTGCATCCATCTTTAAAGCACTTATTTAAAGTCAGGAGAACGGTCTCAATCTCACTGAGACTATGGTTCCTCTNGGATCGTTATCCCTTATTTTCACTTCTCCGCCGTATCTCTCTACCACTTTTTTAACTATGAAGAGCCCCAATCCCGTTCTACCCTTTTCACCGTATGTAAATCCTTCTTCGAATACTTTATCCTTTATCTCATCTGGAATTCCTTTGCCGTAATCTATTATCTCGATTTCGCACACATCCTTCTTTTTTTGAATTTGTATATCGATTTTCTCGGATTCTCCGTGAATTATCGAGTTTCTGACTATGTTCGATATCACTGATTTGATCGTATCGTCCGCGTAGGCGATGCACTCTCCTTTGATCTCCCATTTGATATCGTATTCCTTTTCGAATTCATCCATAATCTCGATTGAAACCTCTCTAAGGCTTATTGGCTTGAATTCTCCTTTTCCGGTAATTTTTTCGAGTTCACGCATGTCCTCGATTAGCTCTATGCCCCTTTGGGTAGCGGTTCTTATAGCTTCCAGAATCTGCTTTCCGTCGTCTTTTATGAAGTCTTCGAGGAGGTCTGTTGCACCCTCTATAACGGAAAGGTCGTTTAGTATATCGTGTCTGAGTATTTTGTTGATCAATCTTAGAAGTTCGTTCTTGCTTTGTAGGTCTCTCTCAAGGCTCTTCCTCTCAGATATATCTCTTCCAACACCGATTCTTCCTACTATCTTACCGTTCTCGAATATTGTCGTCATGTTAATCTCAAGAGGGAGTCTATCTCCGTGTTTGGTTAGAATTTCAATCTCGTACATGGCATCTTCTCCGCTCTCTATCCCCTTCTTGAATGTTTTAAGTGTCATGTCGTGGTATTCCTCCGGAATAATAGCTGTGAAGTGCTTTCCAATGAGTTCCTCCCTGCTGTATCCGGTTTTTTCGGTTATGTTGTTGCTGATAAATGTAAACTTTCCTTCCAAGTCCAGCGTGAAGACGACATCATCTATNGTCTCGACAAGGGTTCGGTACAGTTCTTCCCTCTTCCTGAGCTCATTCTGATAGAGTATTTTTTCCGTTTTATCTCTAACGGTTCCAAGAATCGCTTTTTTCCCCTCATATTCAATGGTGCTCACGGAAAAGTCACAGTATCTGATCTCCCCGTTTTTTCTCAATATTCTCGCTTCAAATGTCTCCGGTGGATTAGCACCTTTCAGCCTCTCCATCGCGGTTTCCATGAGCCTGTTTCTGTCCTCAGGATGGATGATCGAGAAGGGGTACATGTTGTATAGCTCATCTTTGCTGTACCCGGTAAGCTCGCAGACCTTATCGTTCACGAAGAGGAAGACATCACCGTCGGTGATGTATATAGCATCATGACTCTTTTCGACGAGGGTTCTGTATTTCTCCTCGGATTCCTTCAATGCAGATTGAACATTTTTTAGTTCGGTAATGTCATCCATTATGTGGATGAAAACCTTATCCCCATCCAAATCAATCTCGTTAACCGTGGTTTTGAACCATCTGCCCATGGAATCCTCATAGAATTCCATCTCATCTCTGATCTCCCTCATGTATGCGATGATTCTGCAATTTTTATGCGGTGATTCGGATCCGTGTATCGCTGAGTAGCATTTCTTTCCCTCTATGTTGCCGAANTATTCGATCATTTTTTTGTTAGCCAATCTAATATTGAAATCTCCATCAACGATGCTTATGGGTAGGCTGATGCTGTCAATAAGTCTCCGGACATCCGATTCTCTCAAACCAAATCACCAATTGATAGTATCCTTCTAAATTAAAAAATTGTTCGATTTAATTTCAAATTTTTTAATCCAATAGAAAAAAATAATTGTTCAGATAATATCTGGTTTGCCTTTAACCGTGTATTTTTAGAGGAGGTCGAGTTAAGCCTCTCACCTCACCATCTCGAGTTGTTCTATGAAAGCATCCAGCCTGTTCTGGATTTGAGCTTCGGAGAAGGATCTACTGTCCGTCATGTCCGCTTCTATGATCACCGATGGAACATCGAGCAATCTCTGGATCTCGTACTGCCCGAAGGAATAGGGCTTACAGCTTCTGTTGCTGTGGATGACAACACCGTCCACATCGTACAGATCGATCAGTTTGTTGATGGAATCTACCATACTGTCGATCCCTATGTTCAGATATATTTTTATGTAGGTCTCTGCTAAGGATCTTATTGGGTCTCTTTTGTCTATCTCAAGAAGTCCAGCCCAAGCGTTGGTGTATGTGTCAGCGACCATGCATGCATTTCTCTCTGCGAAGAACTCTGCAAACCACCTCAATCTGTACCAAACTGGGATGTTGTCCCACAGTAGCCTTATCCTCTCGTTGTCCACTGCAGAAATTCCCGTCTTCACTCTCCCTTTAAGCTCGTCCTTCATGTACTCGTAGAATTCTACCGGTTTGTCTGTCCCCCTTAAACAGACTATCGGTGCCATGTTCAGAAATGCATCAAAGCATGTTAGAGGGGATGGTTTGTTTCTGCCTGAGTAAAGAACATCTCTGTACTTCTCTACACCCTTAACAGAAAGCTTCAAAACCTCTCTAAATCTTCTCTCATCGAATTTTTCTCCTTTTATTCTCTCGAGAAAGCTTATGAAGTCGTAAAGTTGTGATTCTACATAGTTTATGTATCTCTCTTTCATCTCCTTCCTGATGAAGGGTATGTCGAGAACGAATAATGGAACCTTGAAGATTCTAGAGAGAACCTCATACCACTTCACAACAGTGTTGCATATGTTGTTGCAAGCAAAAAGAAAGCTCGGCTTGGGCAATCCACCCACAGGACTCGTTCCCGCAAACACAGAACCGATATCACATCTCGCATAGGAGCACAAATCTTGTGAAAAGCCCCTCTCCTCTGAATATTTGCTGAATTCCGGTCCGAGCTTACTTGCCCCAATCAACGCACTGTGGTTTTCCGGATACACGGGGTAGATGTCCATGGCGTACAGGAATTCGACGGGTGCACCACTCGTAACCCAGCCATTAAACTCCGTAACCCTTCCTTGAAGGTAGTACTCAAGCATGATCTCTCGCATTTTTTTTGTTGATTCGAGCTTTTTAATGCCCATATTCATCACCTTTCTAGCTTTTTAATGCCTGTATTAACCCATTAACTCATTTATAGGGTCTCAGCAAAAGCTTCGATTCTCGTTCTTATCTGCTCCACTGATACTGGNTGCTCAATTTCTATAAGCAGGGTTCTCTTACCCATTTTTTCGAGTTCATCTCTCAGCTGGGGGTAGTCGAAGAAGTACGGCTCACAGAACTTCATCAGGAGGAAGATCACCGCATCAACATCTTTTGCTCTGTTGAGGACATAGTTGAACCTCCTATCATTGTCATAGTGTTTTGTTGGACACGGTGTTTTCAGAAGGTATTTTTCTGCCAGATACTCTACAGCTTCATCAAGCGAGTTCAATTGTGAGTTCAATGGTGCATCTTCTCTGATGATATCGCTTGTGAAGAATCTTGTTCCTGTGCATAGATCGTCAACGATGAGGAAACCGGAGGACTCTATAATATTCATTATCTCTGGAACAACACAGATACTTCCCGTTACCAAAACCTTTTTTCCTTGCTTTCCACTATTGAACTTTCCCTCCCTCGACATTCCCCTCAACATTCTTATGATTCTTTCTGGAGCCTCTGTCTCGGCTTTTAGCACCATCTCGTAGTCGGGTCTCAGCTCGAACAGTTTTCTAAGGAGGGATTCAATCTCCTCATAAAGCTCTATCGATTTGAGCAGGCTGGTGAGTGTGATATCTCTACCGCTCCAACTCTCAATCACATTTTTAAACTCCCAGAACTCGTTGATTAGGTATTTTTTCGATTTCGAATTAATTTTTGTTGGAAACTCTATGTTGTATACCTTCATTTTTGAATTTTTTTCCCAGATGTCTGCCAGCCTCATCANAGAGTCACAGCTTCTCGTAAAAACCACTCCATAAACCTCGATCTCCCCGCTCAGCAGTCTTTCGAGACAGCCTCTAACCTGTGAGCAACAGTAGCTCTGGAGGTGCGTATTTGCAAGGCTTATCGGCTGATTGTTNGCAAGCATCCTCACTGGAAGAAATCCTCCTGCATAGATAATCTCTTTAGGTGTGAATGTGCAGAAATAACCTATTTTCTCCAAATTATCCTCTCCCGCTGGATTGTGGTATCATTTCTGTGACTTATGCTGGCTGTAATTTGTTACAGCACACCTCTATGATGTAAAAAATAAATTAAAAACCTTACGAAAAGTTTTGGAATGACTGTGTCCTTGAATTAGAAAATTTAATATTTTCCATGTTCTATTTCACATCATGAAGACTATTGGACTTCTTGGNGGTATGAGTTGGGAATCTACCGCTGAATATTACCNGATTATCAACGAGCTTGTTGCTGAAAAACTCGGAGGGCTTTATTCTGCGAAGTGTCTTCTTTATAGCTTTAACTTTGAGGAGATTACGGTAAGGCAGAAGGAAGGAAAGTGGGATGAGCTTGGAAAAATTTTGGGAGAGGTTGCGAGCAAGCTCGAAATGGCTGGAGCGGACATGGTTCTGATCTGTACAAACACAATGCACAAGGTAGCGGAGGATGTACAGAAGATGATAGGAATTCCGCTGGTTAGCATAATCGATGCCACCGCGGAGGAAATTAGAAAGAAGGGATTGGATGTTGTGGGACTCCTCGGAACGAAGTTCACGATGGAAGACCGCTTCTACAGAGATGGGTTGGAAAAGCACGGAATCAAATCTGTTATCCCAGAGGAGGAGGATAGGAATTTCGTGCACAATGTGATATTCGGTGAACTCTGCAAGGGAATAATTAAAGAGGAGTCTAAGGAGAGATTCCTTGAAATTATTGACGGTTTGCTCGATAAAGGTGCTGAGGGAATCGTCCTCGGATGCACGGAAATTCCACTCCTTATTAAGCAGGATGATGTGGAGGTACCGATTTTCGACACGACATACATACATGCTAAGAAGGCTGTTGAGATTGCGTTGGAATGATGCATTCATCGAGTTTTTTGTGGCAATACTCCGCTGGCAATCTTGCAAGGTAGGGGTGGGTGATATACCTACTTTGATTTCCGACCTAAATTCAATCCAAACCGAACACCGATACTTAGTACAACCAGTTGAACCCAAACTTTATCTTCAAGAACTACAAGGAAGAATATGGATTTCATACTCATTCCTTATATCTCTCTCAAGATCGCCAACGGTAAGGAAGTTTGGATGGATGCCTACTTCAGTAAAAAGCTTAGCGAGCGATTCAGAATTGCAAGTNTGATCCGATCATCGGACAACATCGAGTTGAACATAGAGGGTGAGACACATGTATTGAAACCGATTCTCAGAGGTTCGGAGCTTGAACACCTCGTTTCGAAGATCCTTGAAGAGATTGATACAAAACTTGGGGAAGTAAAAGCGAAAAGAGGCNAGGATTACGCTAAGTGGAATCTCTTGAGAGTGCTTTTTATACCTTTCGGCTGGTCGAGGAAGATAAAAGAAGATGAGATGAGATCTGCTCTGGAAAGGGAGTTAGTGTACTCAAAAAGAATTTTAGAGGAGTTAAAGCCNTTAACTCCAGGTAAATTCGGATTATTTAAGCTGAAAATAGCAGATGGAAAGCCAGTTGATGGAGTTTATAAGAAGCTGTACGAAATCGATCTCGGGTTTAAAGTGAGTTTCGATGAAGTCGTGGGCGAGATAGTGTGTTGAATGCTTAAGGTTTGTGTTATTCAGAGAGTCCATGGTTGTCAGGTTAATAGAGCCAGCATGCAACCTCTCTTTCTTCTATTTTCCTGAATTCTGGGTCTTCTTCTTTGCATATGTCCTTTGAATACGGACATCTCGGATGGAATCTGCATCCTGATGGTGGGTTAATCGGACTCGGAGGCTCACCTCTTACGACAAGTCTCTCCTTGTTTTTTTCTGTGTCAGGATCCGGGATTGGGATGGCGGAGAACAGTGCTTTCGTGTAGGGGTGTAACGGCTCTTCAAAAAGTTCATCGGAGTCTCCAACCTCAACAAGCTTTCCGAGATACATAACACCAATTCTGTGGCTCATATACTTCACAATGGCGAGATCATGGCTGATAAAGAGGTATGTTAGGTCGTTCTGAACTTGAATATCCTTCAGCGTGTTGAGTATGTTTGCTTGCACCGATACATCGAGGGCGGAAGTAGGCTCGTCCAAGACGACAAAATTTGGGTTAAGGGAGAGTATTCTCGCAATTGCAATTCTCTGCCTCTGTCCACCGCTGAATTCATGAGGATAGCGATACAGGTGACTCTCGTTAAGACCCACTCTCTCTAAAAGGTTTACGACGAACTTCTCTGGATCATCAACATGTATCCCGTGAAATCTAACGGGTTCCATGACAATTTGGAAAACAGTCTGTCTTGGGTTGAGGGAAGAATACGGATCTTGAAACATTATTTGTGCATCTCTCCTGAAGGAATTAAGCTCTCCTTTTGTTAGTTTCATTATGTCTTTTCCGTTAAAGAGGATTCTACCGTCGGTGGGATCGATCAACCTCAGAATCAACCTTCCGACTGTTGTTTTTCCACATCCACTCTCACCAACAAGTCCAAAAGTCTCTCCTTTGTTTATGTGGAATGAGATATTATCTACCGCTTTTACATACCCCTTTGTAAAGAACAAACCCTTCAGAGGGAAGTATTTTTTCAGATTTATAACCTCGACGAGTGCCATTTTTCTCACCTGTTGTGGCATGCAACATAGTGCATATNCTCAACTTCTTTAAGCTCGGGCACGCTACTTCTGCACATCTCCGAAGCCTCCAAGCACCTTGGATGGAATCTGCACCCCTTGGGAGGATCAATCAAGCTCGGAACCGTACCGGGTATGGTTTCAAGTCTGTCTATTTTCAAGAGTGGGTTCGGAACAGCTTTGAGCAGTCCTTGGGTGTAAGGATGCTGGGGATTTTTGAAGATTGTGAAGACATCAGCCATCTCAACGATCTTCCCCGCATACATCACTGCAACCCTATCCGCCATTCCTGCGACAACACCCATATCGTGGGTTATGAGAAGAACTGTTGAACCGAACTTGTTTTTCATATCCTTGATCAGGTCGAGAATTTGTGCTTGAACTGTTACATCGAGTGCGGTGGTAGGCTCATCCGCGATCAAAATCTTGGGATCGTTTGAAATTCCGATACCTATGGTCACCCTCTGCTTCATACCTCCGCTAAGCTCATGTGGGTAATTACCAACCCTTTTTTCTGGATCTGGAAGTAGAACCGTTCTTAAAACATCAACAGCCCTTCTAATTCCCTCTTTTATGCTTTTAACTCTTCCGTGAACATAAAATGATTCTGATACTTGAAGTCCTATGGAATATAGTGGATCGAGAGATGACTGAGGGTCTTGAAATATGTATGCGATGTCTTTCCCTCTTATATCTCTTATTTCATCCTCTTCCAATTTGAGGAGATCGATTCTCTCTCCATCTCTGTTGTAGTATATCTCCCCTCCAACGATTCTTCCGGGAGACTCGATAAGCTGGGTTATTGCTCTTGCGGTAACGCTCTTCCCACATCCGGTCTCACCAACCAATGCGAATGTCTCTCCTTCATATATATCAAAGGAAACATTCTCAATGGCTCTAACAATTCCTGCATAGGTGTAGAAATGCACTGTGAGGTTTTTAACTTCCAGTATCTTTTTCATAGCTCACACCTTCTCTTTTTTCTTTTTAACTTTGAACTCGATACTTCTCCTGAGCTTTGGATCGAGAATGTCCCTTAGCGAGTCTCCGAGTAGGTTCCACCCCAGAACATCGAGCAGTACTATCAATCCGGGAAATATTATCAACCACCATGCATTCGGGAAGAACTGTGAGCCATCATAGACGATTCTTCCCCAGTCTGCAATTGGGGGTGTTGCTCCTAAGCCGAGGAAGCTTAAGCCAGCTTCGGTGAGAACAACCATACCAAAATCGAGGGTTATGTAAACAAGTATCGGACCGATAATGTTCGGGAGGATGTGCCTGAACATGATTCTTGTGGAGGGCAAGCCTATAGCTTTTGCAGACTCCACATACAACGACTCCCTTTCCGTTAGTGTCGAACCTCTTGTTATTCTTGCATATCCGGGCCACCAGACTATCGCCATAGCAATCATAACCGCAAGCAATCTACTAAGGTTTCCTGCTTCTGTCCTATCGAGAGCGAACAGCCACAGGAGGATCTGCTTTAGAATCTCGTTCTGGTTTATTAGTGTGGAGATTCTGTCCGGAAGTACCGCTGCAAATGCAATTGCGAGGATTAGTGGTGGGAATGCGAGAAACATATCTGTGACTCTCATGATTATTTCATCTATCTTCCCCCCAAAGTATCCTGCAATTAACCCGAGGAGGATCCCGAAGGGAACTCCGAGAAGGATGACCATAATGGATATCACGAGTGATGTTCTCGCTCCTTGAAGTAGAAGGCTCACAAGATCTCTACCAAAGTGATCTGCACCGAGGAGGAAGTACTCTCCNGGAGGAGATAGATATGTTTTGCTCTCCTCAAACAAAGGAAAGTAGTTGTATCTGTACGGGGCTATGACCGGACCGAAGATACCGAGGAGTATGAAAATTGTTACGAGGGATAAACCAATAACACCTGGAGGAGACCTGTTAAGTGCGTAGAACATTAATCGCCATTCTGCAACTCTTGAACGGTTTTTCTCCTTCCAGTTTTTCCTAAAAATGGATATGAAGAATATCAGGAAGTCAATGACTTTGTCCGATACTCTGTCGAGAATCGTTCTGTGGTATTCTTCGTTCATTCTCACGGCTTGATCTGTTTCCTGCATTCTTTTTCACCTCTTTATTGCCACATCACCTTTGCATGAACCCAAGCAAACCTATAACCTTGACCTTGCTAATACCTCACTCTCGGGTCTATTATAGCGTACATTATATCCACAATCAGATTTGCAATCACATAGACTAAGGCAAAGACAAAAGTGACCGCAACGATGGCTGGGAAATCTAAAGCGGTGATGGAGTATATTGCATACAGTCCTATGCCCGGAAGACCGAATATGGTTTCAGTTATTGGTGCACCACTAAGCAAGAAACCGAATTGCAACCCAAGAACTGTGGTGATAGGTACGAGAGAGTTTTTCATCGCATGTCTGTAAATTCTTAGCTTTGGCACACCTTTTGCTTTTAGGAAGTCGATGTAATCTCCGCTTATAGCCTCGAGGAATGAATTTCTCACAAATCTCGCAACAACCCCCGCACCCATGAAACCCAAAACGAAGCCGGGAAGCCAGAATCTTGCGACATGCTGTTGAAACAATTCGAAATTACCTGTGAGTAAAGCATCGATTACGGGAACATGAGTTATAACGGTATCGGGAGATGGAGGCACTCCTGCCAAGTTTATGATCCTAAAATTGACGAAGAATATGTATATCAGTATGTAGCCCAGCCAGAAAACAGGTGTTGATACACCGAACAAGGCAAAAACTCTCACGAATGTATCTAATGCGCTATCTCTCTTTAATGCGGAAATCAAGCCAAGAGGTATGCCTATTAAAAGTACGAAGAAGTATGCAAATAGTGCAAGTTGAAATGTTACTGGAAATCTCTTCCCGACATCATCCATGACGGGATTCGAAGTTCTCGGATCAATGATCTCATTTTTTATCAATCCTGTTATCAGGAATGTGTATTGTACATACCATGGATCGTTCATGTGATATTTTTCTTTGATAATCTCGATCGCCTTCTGACTTGCTTTCTCTCCTCCAGNCCATGCTCTCGCCGGATCTGCGGGAATCAGATATGCTATTGCAAATACTATCAGTGTAACTCCTAAGATTGTTGGTATAAATGTTAGCATTCTTCTTGCGAGGAACCTTTTAAGCTCTGTCAATTTCTCACCTCGTTTCTCAGTCACTGAGTCCAGTAAGGGGATGCTGGATTGATTTAAATAGGTTTCCGAAATCAAATTAATAAAAAAATAAATTAAAAAACTAAGATTATTCAACTACTACATTTACCTCCTTGAACTGGGTCGCTCCGTAGTAGAGCGGTCCAACCCAGTTGTCTGTGTCGAGATAGTCCGGCACCCAACCAATTGTGTAGTAGTCGTACTGTCCGTGCTCACCTTTGCTCAGATAAACCGGCCATTCAAGGCTTGTTACAGTGCACTGGAATCCGAGTTGACTCCAAGTGTTCTGTAACAAGGCTGAAATCTTCTCTCTTGCGGAGTTGCCTGAGTTGTATGTGATCTCAATTGAATACTTGGTTGGATCGATCCCTGCCTCTTCAAGAAGTTGTTTGGCTTTGGCAATATTGAATTCGTACTTTACAATTCCGAACTCGGTGTACCCGGGCCAGCCTATCGGAATTGCAGCGTAGTTCCTCTCAAGATTTCCGGAGTAAACACTCTCGATGATCTGATCGTAGGGAACTGCATATGCCAAAGCTTCTCTGACCTTAGGATTGTTGAATGGCTCTTTGTATGTGTTGAATACACCGTAGGTTATTACTGGTTCGAGCAAGTCCGTTTTAACTACCGATTCAAATCCGTCGAAATTCAATCCCCTGACATCGTCTATTCTCTCTGGTGGTGCGACAACGAAGTCAACGGTTGCGGTCTGGAAGAGGTTAATTCTGGCTACCGCATCGTTGTTTATAACCCATATAACTGTTTCATGCTTTGCTTTAGATTCGTCTGTGTACATCTCATCCCAGATCGCCTTACCCCAGTAGTACGGATTCATCTTTGCTACAATGTAGCTGTTCTCCTCGTATTCTGCGATGTAGTATGGTCCTGTACCCACAGGATACTTGTGCATTAGCTGGTGGGTAGCATCATCTTCACCTTCCGTAACATAAGCCTCCCAAGCGGAGGGGTTCTTACCGTTGTCCGAGGCTGAGAGTGCCTCATCGTATTTCTCTCCGAGCAAGTACTCCATTGGTAGTATTGAGAGGAACGGGTCGGTTAGTATTCCAAGGATTGGTGCATACGGCTCTGGTAGAACGAGTTTGTAAACTCCCGCTGTCTTCCCATTGTATCCGAACATTGACAGAAGTTCATCCATTGACTTGACTTCTCCGGACTTTCCTTCGTACTCTGCATAGATTCCTCCAGATGAGAGCAGTGTCTGGAACTCATCCTCTGTTAGGGGTACAGACTTGCTGAGGTCTGTGAAATCAAGCATCCAGCTGACGCTGTGTCCTATTCTCTGCACCCTCCAGAAGCTGAATGCAACATCTGTTGCATCGATCGGGTATGTTTTATCGTTCCATGGATCGTATGCGACAACATCACCTCTTATGACGAAGTACCACTCGGTACCATCTTTGTTGTGAGCCCATGCAACTGCCAAGTCGGGGGAAACTTTCTCGGTCTCCTCCTTCCAGTATGTTACGAGGGTGTCCCCAATCTGATGCCATATCTCCCAGCCAAATGTCTCATAGGTTGTTGCTGGATCGAACGACTCTGGCCAGCCAATTGTTCCGTAAACTAGGGTGTTTGCATCGTTCTTGTAGTCTTTTATTCCTATGTCCACCGTTGGGGCGTTTGGATTCTCCCATATCAGATCGTATCTCTCGGTGAATGTTGGGTGATAGTACCTGCCCTCTACCCAGTTCCAGTATGTTCTCATCATTCTGTTCTGACCGAATGTCAGCAGTGGGGACTCTTTGTTTGCGATAATGTACATGGCTTTGAACAACTCTGTTCTTGTCTCAGGATTAGTTTCAACTCTCGCCGCTTTCACAAGTGCGTCAAAGTTCACATTTCTCCAGAAGGCTGGGTTGATTGCTCCGAAGCCCTGTCCAGCATCCATCAACTCTTCAATGGATTTTGTCGCTTGAACATCGACAACATAGCTGACCTTTATTACCTTCTTTCCTGATGGCACGCTAACGCTTGCGAGTTTGTTTTTGTCTCCAACAACAACGAATGAAGTGTCGGTTTCAATTATCTGCGGTTCTGGAATCTCAACTTTTGGTTTCGGNTTTGGGGTTGGTGTTGGTGTTGGAGCTACAGTTTCCGTGGGTGTTGGAGTAGTTTTTGGCTTTTCTTCCTGAGTACAGCCCGCAAAAGCAACTAAAAGCCCGATCAGTACTAACAACAATATGCCCCTTCTCATGAATACTCCTCCAAAATTTTTCCCGTTTAACATTGACTTAGGATATTTAAATATCTTCTTGTTTAAATCTGTGTGCGTAATCCTCGTACATGGGCATAATCTTTTCTGGGAGGGGAAAGTTATATATCTTTGGTGAAGTAGTATAAAATATGGTGAACGGGGACTTTTCCGTCTTTTTCAACATACTATGGTTCTTTTTCTTGTTCTATCTGATCTTAGGACCGCAGATAAAGCATCAGCAACTNTTATCTGCGAGAAAGAGACTGATGTCCAAGCTTGGTACCAGTAGGGGCTCGAATGTAATAACGATGATTCATCGGCAGGAGAGCATAGGTCTTTTTGGAATCCCCTTCTACAGGTTTATAACCATAGATGATTCCGAGCAAGTTCTTAGAGCTATAAGAAAAACACCGCCAAATCAACCAATTGATCTAATCTTACACACTCCGGGTGGACTTGTGCTCGCATCATCCCAGATCGCGAAGGCGTTGAAAGATCATCCCGGAAGAACNTCTGTCATAGTACCTCACTATGCTATGAGCGGTGGAACTCTCATTGCTTTGGCAGCGGACGAGATTATTATGGATCCAAATGCTGTTCTCGGTCCGGTGGATCCGCAATTGATGAACTATCCCGCACCATCGATTTTGAATGCAGTAAAGAAGAAGGAGCCCAAGGATATCGACGATTCCACACTTATTCTNGCAGACTTGGCTGAGAAAGCGATAAATCAGCTTCAAGGATTCATCTTTGAACTTCTGAAAGATAAGATGGGTGAGGAAAGGGCAAGAAAAATCGCCGAAGTTCTTACGGAGGGTAGATGGACTCACGACTATCCAATTACCGTTGAAACCGCGAGAGAACTCGGATTGAGCATAAAGACCGAGGTTCCAAAGGAGGTTTATGAGCTTATGGAGATGTACCCACAACCACTCATGCAGAGACATGCGGGAGTTGAGTTCTTCCCATTACCCAAGAGGAAAGAGGGAAAGAGTGAACTGAGAATCTACTGAGGATATTGGGGATCTAATTTAGGGGTGGTATTATGGATCTGTTGGAGGTTATCGGTAGGTTGGATGAGGAACTGTTAGAAAAATATAAGGGTGTAGAGTCTATTGCATTTTCAGANGGAGAAATACCTCTGAAGTACAAGTATCTCATGGCGATGGCGATTGATGGTGTAAAGGGTGCGGTTGAAGGTGTTAGGGTGCTGGCTAAGCATGCGGTGGATAATGGGGCGAGTTTGAATGAGGTTTCCGAAGCAATAAGGGTCGCGGTGTACATAGGTGGAGCATCCGCTCTGTACACGATTGCTAATGGGTTGAGGGAGATGGAGTTGGGTTGACGCAGAGTTCNGGGAGAGCAAAACTCATGAACAGCTTACGGCATGCTGGAGGTATTAGTCATCCTCAATCCAGAACTCCCATTGGCACCATAGATCTTCTGGATGCTCATCAGGTGGTGCGAAGACACATCTAACTTCAATTTTCTCATCGATCTCCTTTGCAAAATTTTTAAATTCAAAGTAGTGCATCTCTTTGCACGGAAATTCCCCTCTATCACCTTCAACTCTCGCTTTCTGTGGAGGACAATTCGGAACTTTTATTATGAGCTTGTTATCCTTCCTTTCAATCTTGTAATCTATTATAACACTCCATGGGAAGTAGTTCANAGCTAAAATGAGACCCTCGAGTCCTTTTCTATCTATCTTGAACCTTCTTTTTATCTCTCTTGCCGTCTTACCAGCAAGTTCTCTCCAAACTTTCTCGTTTAGCTCCACAGCGTGGTCTAATCCGAATTTGTCTTCAACAGCCAAAAACCAGAATGCATCCACAAGCCTGTACTGTCTGAGCATGTAATCGATGAACTCGTCCTTCTCATCATCTTTTAGATTCAACTCCATGGAAAATTTCTGACTCTGAAATTTATAAAAGCTCGTAAAACTTGAAAAATCGAAAATGATAAAACCTGAAGAAATTAACTATGCTCATGTCGAACAGTGTTACGGGTAGATTTTTAAGGGAGCATGAGTCAAAGGAGCTACTTCAAAAGTACGGGATAAACACAGCGAAATCTTTTTTCACGAGTGATGAGAACTCTGCAGTGGATATTTCGAAGAAAATAGGTTTTCCAGTGGTTATGAAAGTTTCTGGAGATAGAATCATCCATAAGAGCAGGGTTGGAGGTGTTGCACTTAATATAATGGATGAAAATGAGGTTAGAAGCACCTTTAGAAGGCTGATGAGCATCTCCGGGGCGGACGGTGTTACACTTCAGCCAATGGTTGAAAAAGGTGTGGAGGTAGTTGTGGGCGTTAGCAGTGACGAGTCTTTCGGAAAAACCATGATGTTCGGGCTTGGTGGTGTTTTTGTGGAAGTCATAGGAGATGTAACCTTCAGACTAATCCCCTTAACGGAATGCGATGCGGAAGAGATGATTTCTGAGATAAAAGGCTACAGGCTGATAGAAAATACTGATGTGAACTCCATCAAAGAGCTAATTCTGAAAATTTCCGAGGTTGTAGTGGAAGAAAACATCGTAGAAATGGATTTAAATCCGATTTTTGTTTATTCTGAAGGCTATTTAGTTGTTGATGCGAGAATGTGGATCGTATGAAAAATCTTGAAATATGTGGTTTTTTAGGTTCGAGCCAATTTCGGAAACCAATCCTCAATTGCACCTTTCAAGTCTCTTGAGGATTCTACCGTACTCAGCCAAGCTCGCTAAGGATCTTGCACATAGCTCGGGTGTTGGGAAGGTTGGAATTCCCTTCTCTTCGAGAACTCTTTTCTCATCATCCCAGAAGCCGGGTGGATAGTTTAGGCACATCGTTACGGGCTTGTTTGTCTCCTTGAACGCGGAAATTATGTGTTTTACTGGAATCTCCAGAAAATTCTCAGACCACGAATATATGTAGTTTATTGCAACCGCGGAAACATTCTTGTCTCTGAAAACCGCTTTAATAACCTCTCCGCATAAATCGGCATCGTTTGCTATATACCCCATATCAACGGGGTTGGTTCTGATTGTGTAGGGAGGCATCAAGTCAAAAAGCACCNTTTCTGTCTCTTTTGTAAAGTCCACAAGGTTTAATCCGTACTTCTCACAGTAATCTGAGCAAATTATTCCAAGACCTGCAACCAAGGAAACAACTGCGACATTGTTGTCCTTAGGGGGTTTCTGGAATGCAAGTGCTTTAGCACACGATATCAGATCAAGTGTGTTGTTCACAACAATAACTCCGCTCTGCCTGAATGCAGACTCGTACAACTCTGCTTTTCCTGCTAAGGATCCGGTATGAGATTTTGATGCCCAGTCTGCCTTCTTAAACCTACCCGCTTTGTATGCGACTATCGGCTTTATTCTGGCAAGCTCTTTTGCAGAATTCATCATTTTTCTTGGATTCTCAATCCCTTCAACATAGAGTGCGACACTTTTTGTTTCATCATCATACCTTAGGTACTCGAGCACATCGTGGAAGTCTGTGTTTACCCTGTTTCCCAATCCGATGATCTTGCTGAAGCCAATTCCTTCTTTTATTGCGTACGGTGCGATAACATGGCAAACTCCACCACTCTGGCTTACCAAACTGATACCACCTTTTTTGACCAAGGATAGTGCGGGAGTAAAGCTCGCATTCAGGTTTGCATGTAGATTAACCATCCCGAATGTGTTGGGTCCGATGATTCGTATATTGCCCTTTTTCGCAATCTCTCTGAGCTTTTGGTGGTACATCTCTCCCTCTTCAAGCTCNGCCTCTCTGAATCCTGCGGTAATAACAACCGCACTCTTAACACCTTTTTTAACGCAATCTTCCATAACTTCCAGTATTGCGGTTTGCGGGACCGCAATCACAGCGAGATCGACCTTATCTGGAATTGAATTAAGGGAGGGATATGCTTTCAGTCCACCAAGTTCACCGTGTTTGGGGTTTACAGGATAAATTCTGCCTTTAAACCCGCTTTTGAGAAAGCTTTTGAGAACATGATAACCCATCTTCTTTGAACTCGTGGATACTCCGACAAGTGCAACTGATTCTGGATGGAACAATGGTTTAAAACTCTCAACATCAACCATGGAAGGGAAATGGTAAATAAAGTATTAATTGTTTCGGTTTTTAAGTTTTTAAGTTCCAACAAAAAA